>VBBV01000153.1 GCA_005883695.1 Candidatus Bathyarchaeota archaeon
CTGGGAGGACTGGCGTTTCACTTTTTCCGGTAAAAAAGTATGGTTTGTCAGATAGGCTGGTTTGCCCAGGGTATCCGCTTTCTGAGGCAAATACAGAGGAACAGATTAGGGGTAAAAACGCCGCGGGGGGATTGCTCGACACTATCCCGCAGCTCAGCGTGGTAACAGGCCTTTGACACCGAAGAAAAAAGAGAAGATTGGATATTGACTATTGCTGCTTTATTTCTTGGCGTAGACTTTAGCGGTAAACGTTTGTTCAGCCTGGTTGGCTATGCCTTCGATCCAGCCTTTGGTGTTGTTGAGCCATGATAGGTTCGGCGATTGCGTCATGTACTTTTGTTCTCCCTCGAACGTGACGTTTCCGTCAGCGGTTCTGTGACCTTTGCCGTGGCCGGTGACGACGACCATGTCCTTGCCCGCCATCTGGATGCCTTTGCCTTCCCATTCGCTCGTACCGTCAGATTTCATGTTGATACTGACCGTCTCCATGAAATTGCCCTGGTACTTGCCGGTGATCTGGCCTACCTCGTTGTTCTCCATCTTGACGCCGCTAGAAGTGATGTCCTTGATGCTGAAGCTGTCGGTCTTCCCGCGCAGCTCGGCGATTACCTCGCCTTTAGTTTGCTGTTGAGATTGCATAGTTACTCGCGCACATGGACTCTGAAGCCACTATATGAATAGGCGTCCTAGTGTAGCAAAACCGACCGGAGCCAAAGGCGTCCAGAGCCTTAAATCTCAGACCATCAATGCGGTATACCCAAAATCCGGCATCTTCAAATCCTAACCCGACTTATCGGCTCAAGGACAGGTCTTCGCCTTCGAACGCTCTAGGCTGAAGATTGTCCACGACAATCCTATCTCCTAAGAACAATCAACCGATCCAGAGGAATTTCCTGACGGGAAGAATCAACTGTAAGAGTATTTGTCGTACAGGACGCGTAATACGCGATGGATGATTACGCGCGAACGTTCGCCAAAAACCTGGAGAAGAACTTCGATCACTTCGTCGAATCTCCTTGGAACCTGGCAAACAGCCCATGCAGGTGCTATTGTCCATTATACCTTTGGAATACCAAGAAGGATACCTGGATATCCAAGTCTACCCTAAAACAACCAGGTCTGGTAGAGTTTATTAGAGCGACATATCGCGGCGATTATGAAGGATTAGTTTTCCATGAGCTTAGTTCCAGTTTCCCATCGTTCTAACAGGCGTGTTCTGATGTTGGTTTCTCTCGTTCTCCCGATGCTTTTGGCGGTCTCGGAGAGCCTTCCCGTCCATGCGGCAGGCGCTCTATTCATCGCTCCGTCAACCCAGCCAGCTCAGGCAGTGGGGAGTACATTGACCTACGAGGTTAACGTGACGGGCATCGATCCGTTCAACGTCTGGGACGTAAGTGTCAAATCGGATCCTGCTGTCCTCAACCCAGTTAGCATCAGCGTTGCTAATGACATTCTCGGATCCGTGCTTCAAGTTGCGAACTGTATCAACGGTGTAGGAACGGGCTGCGCGATCACCGATGGCGCCGGAGTAGCTCACTCGGCCGCTGCATCCAGTACCGGTGCGGCTTTCGGGGGTGCCGGCCTAGTCTTCACGATAACGTACCAGGTTATGGGGAGCGGGTTTAGCTTCCTAACGATCCCGGCCGGTCTCGACACTATTGCCAATAGCGGCACTACCGTTGATCATTCGGACATCGGTGGGGTCTACGGGACTCCCCCGATCCTACCTATCGCCGGGTTCACATTTTCCCCAACCGCGCCTAACCAAGGAGACAAGGTGACCTTCGACGGATCCTCCAGCACCGACGCCAACGTCGGCGCAGCGATTGTGAATTACGCCTGGACCATCACCCCCGTAGGCGGGGGAACGGCGATAACGAACACGACTTCCCAACCAGTCATGATCCATACCTTTGGTCCTACGGAAGTCGGAACCTTCTCCGTAGCACTGGTCGTGTCAGATAACCTGGGAATATCGTCACTGCCCACAGCTCAGATGATCACTGTAATCCAGCTGACACCGTCCGACTTTTCGTTCTCCGCCGATACAAACTCACTGACAATTCACCCTGGTCACTCGGACTCATCGGTGTTGACCCTACAAGGCTTGAACGGCTTCACGGGTGATGTGACCCTTTCAGCCTCGGCTGCATCCGGGCTCTTCAGCTCGTTCGACGTGAACCCCGTCTCCGTCTCAACCACTTCGGTCACTTCTGTGCTGACGATCACCGCGCACATTCGTCCAGGAACATACGGCGTTACCGTTACCGCTACGAGTGGCACTCTCGTGCACTCGGTGACACTGACTGTTGTGATTACTCCCCACACTGGAGCAAACGCGCCTGCCTAGAGTGCTTCTTTCGTTCCTGTTCGGAATCCCAGGATTCTGAATTAGGTTTCGCTAACGAACTAGCCTAGCCGCCCTCAACGTTATTGTCTACGTTCGCGGGTCTAACCCGCACGTCCATTTTTCGAGAAATCTCTCGTTCGGTTCGAGCCGCAAGAATCTTAAGTTTGACTGGCGCAGTCCGTCCCGTAGCTACTTTGGATCCCATCGTTGAACTTAACGAGGCTGATGGAATTGCGCGGAAGATCCTGACCCGTCAGAGTGTCTCCGAGGACGAGTTTCGGTACGCAATGATGTTCAACCTCACTGCTATGACACAGCTGTTGTGGGAACTCTCCAACAGCCAGGACTCCTCTAAGAATAGGCTTGGAGCGGCCGAAACGGATCCAAATTCTCAGAGTGGCCGTCGCCGCCTCAAAAGCAGGTCCATGAGTCTGGTCCCGTTAGCAGCCTTGGTTGCGTTCCTAGCGGGGCTAGGATTGGGCTATCTGATCCCCCGAAACGCAACGTAGGCTGGATTCGGCGGTGGAGTCTTCTTCACGCATATGACCGAATCCGGATCAGGTGGGGTCATGGGTGATCAGGTTGGTATGGACCAGCTGAGACAGGAACAGCTGATAAGGAGAACTCGGTGGCTAGTGCGGGTGGAGTCGCTTGTGATCCTTTTGCTGCTCGCGTGGGTGTCTCTCGA
>VBBV01000154.1 GCA_005883695.1 Candidatus Bathyarchaeota archaeon
AAGATGGAACATGTTGCTATGATGATGAAGAAAAATGGGCTAGATAACGTTAATGTGGATACTCTGTCCAGTTGTTGCTCCACGGTGCAAGACGAACAACAAGTCAAGATTCCAATGTTCTTGGCGTCGGCTCTGAAACAAGCCTGAAGAGAACGGAAATTTTTCGTTTGGAGACGTTAGACTAAGGAGTTAGTCTGCGTCTGTTGGCTATTGCTCGGGGAACGTGTGTGAGAGGCTTAAACCGGTTCTTCTCGTCGACAAAGACGATCTTCGGATTCCAGTGCTCGGCCTCTTTCTCGTTCATCGATACGAACGCCGTGATGATGATTTCGTCTCCCGGCTGTACTTTTCGTGCGGCTGCACCGTTGAGCGCGATGATTCCGCTTCGCCGATCGGCGGGGAGTGCGGAAGTGGAGAATCTATCTCCGGTGGTAATGCTCCAGATGTCAACCTTCTCGAAGGGAAGAATTCCAGCCGCTTCCATTAGAGACGAGTCTATCTCGATGCTTCCCTCGTAGTTGAGGTCAGCACCTGTGACTCGTGCTCTGTGAATCTTGCCCTTGAGCATTCTCAGCTGCAATTTCGCTCTTCTCTGCCCTTTTCCTGCTAAGACTCGTGTGACTCGCTAGATTTGAACCGGGGCTACTGTCTCTCTAGAGAACTAAAGAGAAACACGTGTGCACCCGACTTCGCGACTTCGCGTGTTCTCGTTAAGTATAGATGGCTAAGTTGATAGTAAAATCGAGGCAATGAAGAAGTTATTGGACCCCGCGGACGTAGTCCTCAAAGAAATTGAGGCTATTGGAGAACACTCGTTTATCCCATCTATCGGACCGGTCAAAGGAAAGATACTCGCGGAGATAGTGAAGAAGACTAAGCCGAAGCGAATTCTAGAAGTCGGGGCCCTCTATGGGTACTCTGCCATACTGATGGCCAAGAACTCGCCCCCTGGAGTTAAGATCGTCTCAGTCGAGAAGAACCCGGAACATGTACGCATATCCACGAAGAACATCAAGCGGGCAAACATGGAAGAGAAGATCACGATGGTAGAAGGAGATGGAAAAACAGAATTGCAGAAACTCTCGGGAAGCTTTGATCTAGTCTTCTTAGACGCAGAAAAGACCCAATACCTCGCCTATCTGAAAGCCGTAGAGAAGAACCTTGACAAGGGTAGCGTCATCGTCGCAGACAATGTAGGCATATTCGAGGATCAAATGCAAGACTACCTAGAGTATGTCAGGAAGAAAGGTCCCTACAAGAGCCGGACAATAGAAACCCTCCTAGAATTCTCAGACAATACAAAAGACGCTATGGAGATAAGCGAGAAACTAGTCTAGTCTTCCAAGGAACTAGCGATGGTGAAGAGCTAACGGGATTCGTCTTCTCGTTCAGCTGGGCACTATTCATCGTATTTGAAAAGGTGACCTTGCGGATGCCATGGCCACTCAAGCACTTTCTGATCGGACAGTTTCCCGGCGAGTTCGAGGCACAACGACAAGTTATGAGGCGTAAAGGGAACGAGGTGTTGGTTTGAAAGAGTTCACGTTGGACGAGCACTGCCCTCCTTTAGAATAGTTCTGCATCTTGGAAGACGTACATAGCACTTAGAGCGTCCATTCTACCGGGTGAAGCGCGCGGAAGTCGTCTAAAACAGAAAGCAATAAGTCAATTCCCGTAGGCTGATTCTCCGTGAAGCTCGACAAAGTCCCCCTCAAGATGGAATTTCTCAGGAAGAAACTGAAGTGGATTCAGCAGACGATGAGGGCACAGGGAATTGACATCTGGATCACGTTCACGCGGGAAGGGAACGAGGATCCACTAGCTCATGATCTAAGGTTCAGTGATCTGACGTGGCGGTCGGCCGCTATAATCGACCAAGACGGAACGAAAACGGCAATCGTGGGCAGTCTCGAAGTTGAAACGATCAAGCAAAACAAGTTCTACGACGAGGTGGTTGGTTACGCGAGCGAAGGCGCAGCCCCCAAGCTGAAACAGATCATCGGAAGAAGAAAACCGAAGAGCATCGCGGTAAACACAAGTTACGACGAGGGCGCTGCAGACGGCCTGACGAGCGGCATGGAAGCGTATCTCAAACGGGCTCTGAAGGGATATTCCAAACGGCTCGTATCAGGGGAGGACTTGGCTATTGCGTTGCGTGCGAGGCTCGTTCCCGAGGAAGTCGAGCTAGTAAAGAAGGCGATTGTCGAGTGCGAAAAGATCTATGATGCCGTTGAGGATGCTATCAGACCGGGTAAGAGGGATAAGTATGTCCACGAGTTCGCCCACAAACTTGTCGCTGAAAAGGGCCTATCGACAGCATGGGCGTATGACCGCTGCCCCTCTGTGAATGTCGCTGGCAATCCGATGGGACATATAGGCTATCACAACGCAATTATCAGGAACGGTGATTTTGTCAAACTCGACTTCGGAGTCAACTATGAAGGCTACTGCAGTGACATCCAGCGAGTCTATTTCGTTGGTCCCGGAAACGTCCCGAGTTCGGTGAAGCGAATGTTCGAGACCGCTAGGGCTGCAAACGACGCGGCTCTCGCAGCGCTAAAGCCTGGAACGATAGGATACAAAGTCGATAGCGCCGGTAGAAAACTAATTGTCAAGAGAGGGTATCCTGAGTACAAGCATGCTTTGGGACACGTTTTGGGCCGGAGCACCCATGAGATCGGACCCCTACTCGGTCCCAGGTGGCCGAACCGGTACGGTAAACAGGTTGAGAAGCCGGTTCAGAAAGACATGGTCTTCACGATCGAACCATCAGTAACAAGCAAGCTCGGGACTTGCAACCTAGAGCAGGATGTCTTGGTCACTGCAGGCGGCTACCAACAACTATCTAATCCACAGGAAGACATAATCAGGGTGGGATGACGCTCGGAACCGATTAAGACGTTGGAGCAGACAACTCACACCTGTCCGGTCTGTGGGACTACGGGACCCTGTACTCGTTCATCTGGGGAAACGGACGAGTTTAGGTATCACAACTGCCACGTCTGCGGGTCCACTTGGAAGGAGCAGAAAAGCTCGTCTAAGCC
>VBBV01000144.1 GCA_005883695.1 Candidatus Bathyarchaeota archaeon
GCTGTTTTCTGCGAATCAATCTCTTAGTAATTATCTGGGATAGAACGGTCCAGCAATGATCGTTAGTGTACTGAATAACAAAGGCGGGACTGGAAAGACAACAACCGCAGTCAACCTCGCAACAGCAACCGCGATTGAAGGCAAGAAGACGCTGATCGTGGACTTGGACCCTCAGGGAAACGCCACAACTGGACTTGGCTTTGAAAAAGCAACGCTTTCGTCAACAGTCTACAACGTTCTCTCACAATCAAGGAAAGCGGAAGAAGTCCTCCTAAACACCCGAATCGAGAAGCTGTCGCTACTACCAAGCAACTTGGATCTAGCCGGTGCAGAAGTTGAACTATCATCCACCCCTGGTAGAGAATACGTGCTCAGAGAATCGATTAGTCCCATCAAAGACCAGTTCGAACAAATCGTTATCGACTGCCCACCAAACATCGGACTGCTTACCCTCAACGCTCTAGTATCATCCGACCTAGTCCTCATCCCAGTGCAATGCGAGTTCTATCCCATGGAAGGACTGCCAACGCTCCTCAAAGTCATGGATCTAGTGAAATCCCGATTGAAAGCAGCCTTTGACTACCGGATCATACTGACAATGTACGACCGAAGAACAGCGCTGTCACGGCGGGTCATGCAACAAGTCAACCAAAACTTCGGCGAGCGGGTTCTGAAATCCGTGATTCCCAGATCCGTCCGGATGGCCGAGGCTCCAAGCAAAGGACTACCAGGCATACTATACCGGCCGAGAAACCCTGCATCAGAACAATACCGCGTACTCGCAAAGGAACTCCTACAAGTCCAACCGCTCGCAGTAGCTTAGCTTTGATGCAGGGAAACTAAGGCACCCAACGCCGTATACCAGAAATTCTTGACAGCCCCATTTTATGTTCTATAATCCTCTCCGGGTAGAACCCCTGGTTCGTATCGGCTCTTCTGATGCCGGTTGTCGTATCGGAGATGGTTCAAAGAGACGTTCGTTTGAGGGATGCTAAAACGTCGTCAAGGGTCCTATAGGCTCCCTCTGGAAGTTTCTCAAGGACTTCTCTCGCCCTCGCTCGTTCTTGCGCGCTCCTGTCATAGAGCTTCCAGCCTTGTTCGCCAAGGAGTCGGGACTTGGTGGTCGGGAACCCTGCATCTTCCTTCAAGACTTCGCCGAGTGATTCAAGCCCGACATGATCCGTAAGCGAAGGGAACTTTCCAGAGTTCAGGAATGTCTTGAGACGCGCTGCGTCTCTGTACATCCTGACCCCATGAAACGCTAGAATGCTCTTCTCGAATTTCGGGCCGGAAGCCTTCGCTGCAATACCCTGAAGCTCATTGTCGTCAAACTCGTACACGTTCTCCCTTCCTTTGCCAAACAGCCTGCTGTAGAGAATGCTCGACTCTACCTTAGGGTCTTGAGTTGAGATGTCAATGCTATGCGCGGCATCGTGGTCCCGTAGAGTCTTCAACATATTCTCTGTTGGCTCTCCTCCCCGAAACTCGATGGCGATGCGAGTCCTGCCGAGGCTTGGCGTCGAAAGAAACGCGTTCAGTTTGCAAACAAGCTCTCTGTCTCCGAGAAGCGCCTTCGGAATTAGGACCGTCAGAACGCTTGCCCGCAGGTGTCTGCAGATCTTCTCAATGGAATCCATAATGCGAACTGTTTTGGGATTCGACTCTAACTGATGAAGTTCCGCAACGTCCTTCTGACACCGGACCGAGAATTCGAACCCAGGCGGGACCCGCCTCCGCCAACTTGCTACGGTAGCCAGACTCGGCAACTTGTAGTAGGTGCTGTTCACTTCTACGAAATCATAGACTGATGAGTACGATTTCAGCCGGTCGCCACTTGGGATAGAGAAATAGTCCCACCCGCCCGCGCCGATGTAAAGCTGACCCATACCTTCTTGAGACTGTTTGCAGCCTCAGATTTAGGCAAGAGGTTGGCGAAAACGGGGCGGTTTCTCCTAGGTACTTCTGGGTGGTCGTACCCTGAATGGGTAGGAGTCTTCTATCCCACTTCCACTGAGAGCAAGCTGAAACACTACACGCAAGTATTTCCGACTGCCGAGATCGATTCTACGTTCTATGCGTTCCCCCAGCAAGGGACGGTGCTGGGCTGGAACAGATTCTCTCCCAAGGATTTCATCTTCTGCGCAAAGATTCCACAGACTATCACTCATGACAAAATCGCCGATGTCGGTCCTTCTCTAGAGTCTGAACTGGACCGTTTTGCGGACTTGATGCTTCCACTAAACAACAGCGGAAAGCTTGGGTGTCTACTGCTCCAGATGCCGCCTAAGTACAAGTACGATCTGAGCCACCTGGAGAGCTTCCTCTCTATCCTTCCGCATGGCTTCAAGTACGCGATTGAGTTTCGCCACAAATCGTGGCTCCAAGACTCGACATGGCCCTTGCTCTCCAAGTACAATGTGGCCTACACGATAGTGGACGAGCCCCTACTCCCGCCTGAGGTGCACGTAACAGCGGATTTCGCGTACATCCGCTGGCACGGGCACGGGCAGCGACCCTGGTACGACTACCACTACACGGAAAAGGAACTGGAATCATGGGTGCCCAAGGTCAAGGAGATAGAACCCTCTGTCAAAACCACCTATGGCTACTTCAACAA
>VBBV01000157.1 GCA_005883695.1 Candidatus Bathyarchaeota archaeon
ATCAAGTACTTGACAGGGTTGACGACACGCTGGTAGCGAAGGTACGAGCAGAAGCTTCCGACTACTTTTCCTCCCATGCCTTTGTAATTCTCCTGGGCGTGAAACCATTGGATACTCTTCTTCTGCGAGAGGCCATCTTTCGTTATCGTCGAGAGCATCCTCCGGTTGGCTTGTTTCCGTTCTTCTTCGAACTCCTTGCCCTTCTCTATCGTTTGTTCGCTGAAACCAGTTGTACATGCTTCGATTCCCATCTCAGGGCCGTTTCGGTAGTATCCGACTGAACCGAGTACGTTGAGGAGGCTCGAGGCTCGCGTTCTTGTGAGATTCATGCCCCTAGCCTCGATCTTTAGGTCGCCCTTGCCAGAATCCCGTAGTCCACGATCCTTCGCGTCTTTCACAGCGATCAAGTTGAGTCCTTGTGTCTCGCCGGGTAGTTCCAAAGCCCCTATTGTCGCCAGGTGGGCGTAGCTGGACAGTTTGGGATCGACCGTTTTCGCGAAAAGATAGGCTACTGTTGCGGAGGAGGCGTCTTTCTCGCCCGAAAAACCGTAAAGTTCAGGGTTGAGGTTGTGGAGCATGGGATCCTGCTTAGAAGCGCTGTCGTGATGGTCCAGAACGAGGATTAGGCCGTGAGCGGTGTTTGCTTTGACTAACCAATCAACATGAGCTGAGCCCAAGTCGACGTAGGCTATGACGCGAGGACGACCGGATTCGATGTCTTCGATGACTTCCGGGTACAATTTGTCCAGACAGATTAGCCTCATCTCGAGCCCGAGACTTGACAGTGCTAGTTTCGTCAGTGCTGCTGAGGTTAGCCCATCTGCTTCATCATGGTGGAGAACAATCGCTTCTCGGATAGTAGATTCCCGAACAGCCGACACTGCAACTTGTAATCTATTCTGGAAACCCGAAAGGTCTTCCACAGGTCCTCGTCTCAGTTTTTGACGAATCGCGCTATGAAATAGCCTGTCTCGTGAGTATCGGGATTGAACCTCTGCGTGAGATGTTCCTGATCGAACCCGTTCTCGCCGAGAACTGGGAATTGTTTCTCCAAGATCAACCCCAATTCCTTCTCTGCGAGGCTCACAACGTCTTCGCACTCTTTTTTGGTAATCGTGCAGACGCTGTACACGATTGTTCCGTCTTTCTTTGTGATGTGAGAAGCAGTGGTTAGAAACTGTTTTTGGTAGTCCGCCAAGTTCTCAACGTACTTCACAGTGGTTTCAGTTGAAAGCTTCGGGATTATTCCGAGAGCGGAACAAGGCGGGTCCACCAACACTCTGTCGGCTTTGATGTTGTAGTCTATGTGAACATATCTGGAGTCATGGCATATCAGTTGGTAGTTTGTGCAGCCCAGTCTCTCCATGAGTTGCTTTGTCTTCTGGACCTTCTGTTTGTTGCGGTCGAAGCCGATTATTCGAGCCCGATTTTGGGTTAGCTGGCTGATGTGACTTGTCTTGCCGCCAGGTGCGCAGTTGAGGTCGACTATGGTCTCTCCGGGTTTCGGATCTAGGATATGGCTTGTCAGGATGGCTGGAAGCGACTGGAGGTGGATATGTCCATCAGAGTGCCCCCTGGTTTCCAATATGCTCGGCAAACCCGTTCTGCTGATCGTGATTTCCACTGCTACTCCCTGTCGGTACGTCAAGACGCTTGTCTCGCTCTGGTGGGAAATCCCGGAGCCTACCGGTGTCCCGTTCCCGTCGACGACTGTTACTTTCATGCCCGGTCGCAACCCGTGGCATCGCTTTACGCCGGGCGCGTAGAGATGTGCGCCTAGTTGAACCGCTTCCGCGGCAATCCTGTCCGCTTCCACAATATTCCCGTCAGTTTCTATCCTTGAGGGGCGAGGATGGATGAACGCAGCATCCTCTAGCCGCTCGTGAGCTTCAACGTGCAGACCGGTGGATATCATAGATTGGATGGTGGCGTCCCGTTCAGCTTTGAGCGTGTTTATCCGAAAATAGTATCGTGAAGGCATAGCGAGCATCGAAGATAGAATTCTATCGGTTCGTTGGCCGTAGAATCCGCGGAGACCGCTCTCTAGTTCTGGATCAAGTCGCAACCGTCTCTCGGGAAGCTCCAGGAGCAACGCTGTGTTCGCTTTACTGTCGGGAGGCTTTCTGGTTTAATTACCCTTGACTTTCGCTCGGGGAGAAGAAAAGGTTCCCTGGGATGGTCAGAGTGGTCTTGGAACTTCGCTGCGTGAAATGCGCGGTCAAGTTTGAGCGGACCTTCGAGGAGAGGAGAAGACAACTCAACTATTCTGAGGGCGAAATGCTACAGCTCGACGAGAAGGCATGTCCCAACCATTGCGGTGGGGACTGGTTCTCCATCGAAAAACAGCACCCAATCCGCAAGTTCAAGCGCCGATTCTGAACAGGGATATACAACCTACACAAGAATCGCCCATTATTAGCCCTGATTTCGAAAATGGGAGGGGGTCTCTAGATTTCCCGGAAATCGTTCGGGATGTACCCGACGAAATCCCATGATTCGCACTGGCATACAAGCCCAGACCAAGCCCTGAATCCCGAGACTCGCCCAGAATCCTTGCCAGACAGCAAATGACCTCTCCAGACCGGGGGGGTCTTAGCGATCGCATCTCGCGACTCAAGAGTGGGAGTTCCCGAAGCTCCCCCGAATGACGCGCGTTTTCACCAACCAATGAGGAACTGGCCCAGATTCGTGAACTCATTTCCTCGTGTCTCGAGTTCGATTAGACCGGTTACGTTCCGTGAGGGTTACTCAAGGCTTAAACCGGGTCTTTCGCAAGCTACAATCCGATACCCTAAGAAGACACAGAATTCCGGGATATGGATTGAAAAAGACGGCTACGAAAAGCCCTCAGCTAATCAATGGGTTTCCCCACATTCCATTCGACGAATTTCCCCTGAAGAAGTCGGAGGATCTAGTGGTGGTGCTCGAGAAGAACATGCCGGAAGGTGCAAAAGTGGAGGTTACGCCGATGGACGACTCCCACCACTCTCCTTGCAT
>VBBV01000158.1 GCA_005883695.1 Candidatus Bathyarchaeota archaeon
AAGATGACCACTCGCCGTGGATCATGAAGCCTCCAGGTCGGAGGATCCGATAGAACTCTGTCAGAGCCTTTTCCAGCTGAGAATCATATGGTAGGTCGCATAGTAGTTCGTTCGAGACTATGATGTCAACGGATTCAGCTTCGATTCCTCTGATCCTTCTCGCGTCGGACCTAAACGAGCGAACTCGTTTCTCTAATCCGGCTCTTCGAAGCTTCGGACTTAGCTCCTTCAACCAGCCAGCGTACGGTCCTATTGACGAATCTATGGCGATCAGTTTGACCTCTCTCGGAAGCCTTCTGAGCAATGGTATAGTGAGCTGTCCCTTCCCACATCCCGCCTCAAGGATCACCCGGAACCTTCGCCGACCTATCCGTTCAATAAAGTGCGCCGCCAAGAGATCGTAGTATCTGGACCATGCCTTAGAGAGGTCTGACGGGTTTCCGGCTATGATCTTCCTCCCCGAAACCTCGAGGCCTCCCGTTTCCAGTGATCTCCTCAAGCTCTGCGACACCGTTCTTCGCCATTCTCAAGAGTCCGCCTGCATATGTTTATCTCGGGAAGCACAATCCGCCCTACTCAGAATCTGATTAGAAATGTCTGAAACACCCGTTTTGATTCTGAGAGAGGGCACCTCCCGGTCTAGGGGAAGGGACGCCCAGAGAAGCAACATAATGGCCGCTAAGATAGTTGCTGAAATTGTCCGGTCGACCCTTGGACCCAGAGGGATGGACAAGATGCTGGTCGCGGGCATGGGTGACATTGTGATCACAAACGACGGAGCTACGATCATGAAGGAAATGGACGTCCAGAACCCTGCTGCCAAGATGATCGTCGAGATATCGAAGACCCAGGACAGTGAGGTGGGCGATGGAACAACAACCGCAGTAGTCCTCGCAGGCGAATTGCTCGCAGGCGCGGAGACTCTTCTTGACAAGGATGTTCATCCCAACGCGATAATCGACGGCTACAGGAATGCTGCAGGAAAAGCGCAAGAGATTCTAGAGAAGATCGCCATTACTATCAAACCAGACGACGAGGTACGTCTAAAGCAGGTCGCGATGACCTCGCTAAACACCAAAGGTATCTTCGGTTCTCAGAATCGTTTCGCCGAGCTTGCTGTCGAGGCAGTCATGCAGGTAACTGAGAAAAATAATGGCAAGGCGAAGGCTGACATCGATCTGGTCAAGGTGATGAAGAAGCACGGAAAAAGCCTAGAGGAAAGCGAACTGGTTAACGGGATAATTATCGATAAAGAAGTATCTCATTCCCAGATGCCGAAGAGTGTGGCTGGCGCCAAGATAGCATTGTTGAATGCGAAGCTGGAGATCGAGAAGACGGAGACTGATGCAAAGATCAATATCAACAAGCCGGAAGAAATGTACCAGTTCATACAGGAGGAAGAAAAGCTCCTCCGGGAAATGGCCGATCAAGTTGCCAAAACTGGCGCGAACGTTCTCTTCTCCGAGAAGAGCATTGACGACGAGGTTCTGTCTCTTCTCTCCAAGAAAGGAATCCTCACCCTCAAGAATGTCAGCAGCAGCGACATGGAGAAGCTGGCCAAGGCTACAGGCGGTAGCGTTGTAGGTACGACAAGGGATCTCTCGAAAGAGGCCCTCGGCTTCGCCAAGCTGGTTGAAGAAGTGAAAATTGGCGATGACAAGCTCGTCTATGTCCGTGAGGCGAAGAACCCCAAAGCGGTAACCATTATGATACGAGGGGGATCAGAGCACGTCGTAGACGAGGCTGAGAGGTCCCTGCATGATGCGCTAAGCGTTGTTAGAAACGCGGTGGAAGACGGCAAGATAGTTGCTGGTGGAGGTGCTCCAGAAATAGAGCTTTCCAAGCGGCTGAGAGAATACGCGATCAAGGTCGGGGGCAGAGAACAGCTCGCGGTCACAGCATTCGCAGAAGCCCTGGAATCTATACCTGTAGCGATTGCTCAGAACGCGGGAGTCAACCCGATAGACATACTCGTTGACCTCAAGTCCAAACATAACACCGTTCAGAACATTTGGTTCGGAGTCAACACCAAGACTGGGAAGGCAAGTGATATGCTGAAAATGGATGTAGTTGAACCACTTCGAGTGAAGACCCAGGTGATCAAATCCGCAGTTGAAGCTGTGACGATGATCCTCAGGGTCGACGATGTCTTCGCATCGAAAGGTGGAAGCTCGCCGGGCCCCGGCCCAGGCGGTCCTGGAGGAATGCCTCCGGGAATGGGCGGCGGTATGCCTCCCGGCATGATGGGCGGAATGTAGTAGGCGTCACATCACGATAACCGTCTGACCATTCTCCTCCTCTCCAAATGGGAGGATCGGGGGAACCCTGCATTTTCTAGCGATTCTTTCCTTTTTTCGGGCCTTCCCTGCCCGCCATCTTCTTCCGTTTCTTCTGCCAATCGGGACGAGTCATTTTTCTTCAGGAGCAGAATGCTTGTTCTCTCGCATATATCTGCCCGATCTTTCAGAGATTGAAGGCAAGATTCGGAGTCAAACT
>VBBV01000159.1 GCA_005883695.1 Candidatus Bathyarchaeota archaeon
GAGAGCGCCATGATAACGCTTTGAGTGACGATGAGAAATGGAAAGCTGTCTTATCTAGAAACGACAGCTTCGACGGAGTGTTCGTCTTCGCCGTTCGCTCGACCAGGATCTACTGTAGACCTTCATGTCCGGCTAGACGCCCAACGAAGGAACATGTGACATTCTTTCCCGGATCGATTGAAGCCGAACAGTCTGGTTTTCGGCCTTGTCAGCGTTGTCAGCCTCGCGACGCGGGGCCATCTCCGAAAGCCAAATTGGTAGACCATGTTTGCAAATACATCGAAGCCAATCTTCAGGGGAAACTTACCCTTGTTACTCTTAGTCGTGAAGTGGGCCTTAGCCCCTATCATTTCCAGCGGACTTTCAAGAGGGTTCTCGGGGTTTCGCCTCGCCACTACGTGGAAGCTCGCCGCCTTGCTAGGATGAAGCGGTTTCTAAGAAATGGGGAGACCGTGAACAATTCTCTCTACAACGCTGGCTTC
>VBBV01000160.1 GCA_005883695.1 Candidatus Bathyarchaeota archaeon
GTGGTGATAGGAGGGCTCGGCCACGGAGCCCTGTCACATTCGCCGAACGAGTACCTTGTCATAGACGAAAAGGGGCCGACCGGCGGCTTGGCTTCAATGGAGAAATCCTTCGTCACAATTCTGGACAACTTCGGCAAGATGCCGAGCTAGTCGATTCGTATCGTTCTTGCCAGCGGACTGATTCCCTAGGGCTAATGTCTGCTTTTGAAAGGGTTACTTATTTTTCGACTCGAACCGGTCCGCTTTCTAGCCCTGTTCGTCTTTTTCTGCCTAGTCCTAATGCGAAAAGTCCTAGACTGACGCGGCAACCCTGTTCAAGATGGTCCGCCGTCGGGACTAGTATATCTACGTTGGACCTAATCAGGTCGGACAATGAGGCGCTCAAGCGGTCAGGGTCGCATCAGATCTAATTCCCTACTTTGCTATCAATATCATCGGTAACCTTCTTAGCTTGAGAGATAACCGGGTGAGGAGACGAACTTGGAACTAGGACCAGAAGCCGAGGAAGAAGAAATCGATGTAATATGCGATGAGAACGGGACAGCAAGGTATAGACTACTGAAAGACCATAGAATTGTCGACTTCGATGGCCACAACATTGCTTGGATGGACGAAGACGGATTCATCTACGACTACACCGGACACTACAAGGCCTTCTACGAGAACGGTATCCTGCGAGATCCCGAAGGTGCCGTCATCGGACAAGGTCAGGACCCAGCAGGACCCAAACCTGTTCTCCCCAACAAGGGCCTAATTCCTGAAGCAACGAGGCCAGAGAAACCTCCTACCAAGCCCAAGGTGAAAAAGGACAAGGATTCTCCGAAGAAACCGGAGGCTTCACTCCTCTGGTCCAAGACGATGCTCGAAGAACTATAAGAGATCAGTGGGCAACTTAGAGCATGCCCTGCAAAGAGCATAGATCTGAGGCCACACCCGTCCCACAGCGGGTTCACATTGATGAGAAATTCGTTTTTCCTCCAAACTCTCTAGACTGAAAGGAATCGCATTGGATCTCTGCACAACTTGACTCTGTACTATCTCCCAATCACAATCTTCGTAGCGGTCTACGTCCTGATCATTCTACGAAACCTCCGATGGTTTCGCATTCCAGTCTGGACCATCATGATGGCAGGAGCTGTCGCAATGATCTTCTCTGGGGCCATCCCGCTAGGAGACGCTTATACGTCGATCAATCTCAACGTGATTTTCTTCCTTCTCGGAATGTTTTCCGTGGTTGCCGCAATGGATCTCTCTGGTCTCTTAGAGTACCTAACCTTGAGACTGCTGCGACTGGCAAAGTCGCCCCAGAAAGCCTTTGGCCTGGCTCTGGTCGGAATAAGCATGATGTCGGCGTTCTTGGTTAACGACACCTTGGCACTTATGGCCACACCAATCATGCTGAGCGTCGCCAAGCAACTGCGGATCAGACCCGGAGTCTTTCTCATCACACTCGCCTTGGGAGTGACCGTTGGCAGCGCGATGACAGCGATTGGTAATCCGCAGAACCTTCTGGTCGCACTGTCGACAGGAATTCCAAATCCCATGCTGGATTTCCTCTACTATCTCGCCCCTCCAACACTGGTAGGGCTCGGAGTGACGTACCTAATTCTGAGATGGTACTATAGGAAGGAATTCGCGAACTCAACACTAGCCGAACTCCGTGTCAACCCTCGAGACGCAATTAAAGATCGAAAGCTAGCAAAGCTTTCAGGCTGGGCCGCCGGAATAGTTGTGCTCGGCTTCTTTCTTGTAGGCATCGCCGAACTTTTTGGGCTTCAGGGAAATTTCAACCTTGGAACTGTCTCACTTCTGGGCGCGACGATCGTATTCCTAGGCAGCGGCAGACGAGGAGAGATTCTCAGATCCGTCAACTGGGGGATTATCCTCTTCTTCATTTCACTCTTCATCGTCATGCAAGCGTTCTGGGAGTCAAACGCTCTCCAAAGTCTAATGATCTACCTGCCCGTTCTCAACAGGTCTGATCCCGGGCTCTCGATCGTAACAATAATTTTGGCTAGCGCGTTCTTCAGTCAACTCTTGAGCAATGTTCCATTTGCTGCAGTCTACATCAAGGCGATGCAAGCGGCTGGTTTCACCGGGGCCGATGTTAAAGCATGGATGGCTCTAGCCGGTGCCAGCACACTTGCTGGAGGTATCAGTCTCTTGGGCGCGGCGAGTAATGTCATTGTACTCGAGGAGGCTGAGAGCCGTGGGTCAGGATTTGGATTCGTGGAGTTCTCGAAGATCGGGCTTCTTGTGACGATTCCCAATCTTCTCATCTTGTACCTGTTTCTTCGAGTGCTATAGCTCGAAATCACACACTCTCAGACACTCAAAGATCAATTGGACAAACAGGCTCGATTTGACACCTTTCTGGCTGTTCAAATCGTTGTATCATATACCCAGCCCTCTCAAACAGAGGATTCAACTCCAAGAAAGGGAGAAAGGAAAAACAAGAATGGATTCATCAGCCAAACGCAAAGTGGGCGCCATCGCCCTGATCGCTGCAGGAATCGGCGCTTTCCTCGTGCCCTTCCTTCTTCACAGCCCTGCGCTACAGGCCTCCAGCAACAACAATAACAACAATGGCAGAACGCCTACAAGCACAAGTTGTACAAGTAACTGCACTCCCTCAACGGACACCAACCCGACAACGTGCAGTTCTGACTCAACGAGCACTGACTCAAGTAGCCATAGTAACGAAGGTAAGCACCTTGCAAAGGGACATGACAAGCAGGACACATCAATAGTGGGCGAAGCGCACGGGTTTATGGCCGCTCTGGCCAAGCATAACCCGCAGCACGACGCAACTCACTCCACAAAGGTCGACAACGACACTACAAACACTCACGGGCTTCACTCTAACGGCCACAACACCAACGACGCTAATGCTTGCGCTGACAACAAAGACAACGACAACTCCGACGACCAAAGCAACGACGATTAGTGGGCCTAGAAAACCCTCCTAGGCTCCCCAACTTTATTTTTCGAACTCACCAGACCCTCGTTGTTCTTTCGCGACCTGGTCTTCAAGACCAGAAGGCTGTAAAGTTTAGAAACATCCATCAAACACTTGCCCAACTCGACTGACAATGGTCAACCAGGGCGAAAAAGCTCCGAACTTCATGCTCCCCGACACTGATCGAAAGCCTCGCAGCGTTCAAGAGTTTCTGAAACCCAACGGTGCAACGCTTCTCGCCTTCTTCCCAGGAGCGTTCACCACCGTATGCACCCGTGAAATGTGCACTTTGCGTGATAACATGCAGGAGCTGAACAAGATAAATGCCCAGGTCGTAGGAATAAGCGTCAACGATCCCTTTACTAACAAAGCGTTCGCGCAGAACAACAACCTCAACTTCCCGATTCTCAGCGACTACAACAGAGAAGTCGTGAAACTGTTCAACGTCTACCACGAAAACTTTGGCAACCTAAAGGGTTACACGGTTGCGAAGAGAGCTGTCTTCATACTAGATCACAATGGAGTAGTGGTCTACAAATGGGTCAGCGA
>VBBV01000163.1 GCA_005883695.1 Candidatus Bathyarchaeota archaeon
CCTGTGTTTCGGACTACCATTTCCGCAACCCCTTCTTCACTCTGTCCTCCGGCCGGAACCGCAATAGGGAGCCGTCGACCTCAACCTTCTCAGTCGGCAGCTCTGCCCGGAAGATTGTCTTTTGCTTCTGGACCTGTCGAAGTTTTCCGTTTGTTTCTATGGTGAACGTGTTCATTGTCTCGTCTCGGACTACGCCTTCTAGGCCTTGTAGGGTTGGGTCTGTGGATTTTGCGATCTTGACTCTGAGCCCGATCCATTCGTGCGCCGTAATATTCTGCGGTGTGATCATTGCCTACGCGGCCTCTGGTGATGGTTTCGTGGGCGAGTTCTGGGCTGTCAATAAACGGGCGATTGTCTTGCGGAGCTCGCGTATTCTCGCCGGATTCTCCACTGTTCCGCCTGACTTTACTGACGTTCGAATGGTGGGCGCTCCTCGGGGAGCATCTGGTTGAGCTCACGCTTTCTCAGAATCGCCAGTTTCCTCTTCCTCCTTATCTTCGACAACAACCGGAACATCGCCGACCACGGTCTCTACTTCGACCTCTACCGCGGGGGCGGGAATAGACTCAGCTTCCTTCGCTGGTGTGACTGGTAGGGGGGTTGCTTGAGTCGGCGGTGTTAGCATGATCGGCTTGTCAATGTAATCGATCTGCGGCGGTAGGATGCGAACGTTGATTCCGAAGAGACCCTGCTTCAATTGAACATCGGCGACCGCTCTCTTCACGCTCTTTAGCACCGGGTCTCCTACTCTGGGCAGGTAGCCGGCCTTGAACTTCTCAAAACGTGATCGTTCTGTTGTGAGCTTTCCTCGGATTGTGATCTCGACGCCGAGAGCCTGAGATTCCATCACTCGCTGTATGGCCCAGTAGGCTGCGCGGCGGAAGTGGACTCCTCTCTGGAGGGCGGAGGCGACCTGGGACGCAACGACCTTGGGGTCCTGTTCCGGGACGTCGATGTTCGCGACGGAAAGCTGTGGGTTCTCGATATGGAACTTGTCTTCTAGAACCTTTGTTAGATCTCTAATACTCTGGCCTCTTCGGCCAATGACCATTCCGGGTTTCGCAGCGTAGATCACAACTCTCGTGCCAACAGGGCTCTTTGTCAGCTCGACGTGGCTGTACCCGGCGCGTTTCAGCTCGAGGGCGAGGTGCTCGTCGATTTCGAGACGTCGAGAAACATCTTTGACAAAATACTTGGTAACCGACAAGAACTATTCCAGCTCGTAGCCGACAAGTTCGATATGCGTCATCGTTCCCTGCAGAAGATCAGATCGACCGAAGGCTCGCGGATTTCTCTTGGGAACCTTGGTCCCACGCTGCGCGGCCGCATGAATTATCTTCAACCGTTCCGTGTCAAGATTCCGGTACTCAGCGTTCGCCTCCAGCTCCTCTAAGAGCTTGAAGAGTCTGCCAGCAGCTTTCTGAGGAAAACGGCCGGCATAGAAATGCTCGTTCAACTGTCGCCGGTGCGGAACTTCCTTGTGAAACCGACGGTAGGCGACCGCTTGTTTCAGCTCCATGACGCGTTCGAGAAGCCGTTTCGCGTCGGAGAGCTTCATTCCTCTAATCGTTCGGCATAGCTCTACGGATGCTTTCGGAGAAATGCGGAGTTGGCGGCCAGAACACTTCACAGTACGGTCTGGGTCCAAGCCCGTAACTGAGTATCCACGTTCTGGCACTGCTTTTTCACCGGAAGCTTCGAGGAGCCCCAGGCCTCAAGCTAAAAACCCTTTGGGGAACGATTGAGGGATGATATCCGTTTCTATGTGCGCATAATGGTTCGACAATAATTCCGCTGAGTTCCTGTTGACATGTTTTGACAATTGATAGTGTCTGGCATTTGAACCGTGGGACCTGATTTTTTCTATGAACTCAAGTGCCAACCTCTTATGCTGCATGAGGTTGCCTACGGATCCTATTCTTTTCCCAGGGTGGCTAGTCGTTCGGTATGGATAATGGGCGAGCCCGGCGTGTCAGGGCAAGGCCTGCGGGCCGCGGTTTTCAATAACTCCTTGATCCCATGGGGGTTGGCGCGAGAAGTGAACCATCTAGGAATCCCGAGCTCGGATCCTTGATCAGAGATGATTACCGGGGGGATAACGAGCCCCCTGGCCTGCTTCGCTTCGACGAGAAAAACTGTGGAGAAATCGCCCACAATAGGCCCTGATCTCGAATCTGGATCATGGCTAAAATTTCGCCCTAGAATCGTTCGGGAATAGTCCATGATTTCCCGTTTCTTCGACTTTTCATCCAAGCCAGGATTGCACCCTGATCAGCCTGTCTCGCCCAGAAACCCTGCCAGACAGCAAATCTTCTCTGGAAAAAGGGAGGGGGGGTCTTAGCGACTCGACCTCGCGACGCAAGAGAGGTTGAGGGGAACCCTCCGGACCAACAAATCGTTCGTGCCCATAGGCGTACTGACATGATTTCGAGAATAGCATTGAATCCACGGAAACGATCAGTGGTGTAACCTGCGGATTGGCCACAGGGTTACTGTAGCCTTATGGTGGCTTCTGTCCGCCCTAGCATTTGGTCCATTATGGAAACTGCGATCGAAAGGGTCCATACTGGGATCCCGGGGCTGGACCACGTTCTCGAAGGCGGCTTCCCCAAAGGCGCCCGAGTCCTCCTAGCGGGAGGAGCGGGCTGCGGGAAGACAATATGCTGCGGACAATACCTCTACAAAGGAGCCACAAAGTTCGGCGAACCAGGAGTCTACGTCAGCACCGAAGAACCACCCTCCGAGTTCAAAGCGAACATGCTACGATTCGGCTGGGACTTCAAGAAACTAGAAAACGAGAAAAAAATCGGCATGGTCGACGCCGTCTACCAACGCGTCGAATCAGAACTCACTGAACAGGAGAGCTTGCAGTCAATCCTCTACAACCTACGATCAAAACTATCAGAAGTCAAAATACTATGCGAACAACTAGGAGCAACAAGACTCGTCGTAGACTCGCTCCCAGGTTTCGGCTTCCGAGTCACGGACCTGAACACTCTACGAGAGATATTCCTCGAGGTCGGACTTCTCTTGAAAGACGTCGGATGCACCACAATAATGACCACTGAAATCGTTGAAGGCTCAGGACTGATCAGCCGATACGGCATCGAGGAATTCCTTGCAACAGGAGTCATGGTGTTGTCGCTAGTCCGCCAGAGCTCGCCGATACGGAAGCTGTTCGTCCGGAAGATGCGTGGGACAAGCCACAGCCTAAACGATTACGCCTTCGCCATCGGAACCGACGGCATCGTCATCAAAGGCC
>VBBV01000161.1 GCA_005883695.1 Candidatus Bathyarchaeota archaeon
ATCAGGCCGACTGGGAAGCGGCGGTCACGTCGGATGACGCCGTCAACCTTGACTTTGCCCTCGCTTATGATCTTGACCGCTTCTTTGGCGATGTTCGCTAGCCCAAGGGATTCGCGGACGATTATCATGAGTGGTAGGCTTTTTTCGCGGGCGTGCGGTCCCGGTCTTGTCCTAGGGGCCCAGGTGTATTCTTTCCGGTGGATTGGCCAGAATCCTGGTGAGGGTTCTCGTTTGAGCTGTCTGGGGCCGAATTTTCTAGCCATGTCTTATTCCTCTCGGGTTTTCCCTCTCTCAGCTAGTA
>VBBV01000162.1 GCA_005883695.1 Candidatus Bathyarchaeota archaeon
CGGCGAGCATTCGGCGTCGGCGGTGTTGTGGAGCGTTGAAGAACTTCTTCCTCTGCTTGGACGGCTTGGAGCTGGCCATTCTAGATCACTGTGCTCGCTAGGTTGGCGACTCTCGGCCATCGCTCTGCAGCCTCTTTTGCCACGGGTCCGCGGATCTCGGTGCCTTTGAGCTCGCCCTCGGGAGTCATTATGACCGCTGCGTTGTCCTCGAAGCTTAGGCGTGTGCCATCGGGTCGCCGGATGGCTCTTGCCTGTCGTACGACGACGGCTGGAAAGACTTGCTTTCTGAGGCTGGGTGAGCCTTTCATGACCGTAATCATCACCATGTCTCCCACGCACGCTGCTGGAACGCGTCGTAGGCGGCCGTGGTAGCCGCGGACGTTGATGAGTTTCAGTTCCTTAGCGCCGGTGTTGTCAGCACATGTCATTCGGGAGCCGACTGGTAGACCTCGTGCGACCT
>VBBV01000132.1 GCA_005883695.1 Candidatus Bathyarchaeota archaeon
TAGTTTGAGACTGTCTTGTTCAAAGAGAGATGTTTTGAAAGCCGCGAAGTGCGGTGCAGTCTTGCTACTCTTTTTCATCGGACTACCGTTCGTTGCTCACGGGGCTGTTACCTATCGCTACGACTTGGGAACACTCGCCGGGGACGCTGGCCTTGTGGCTGTGACTGATGTGGCGAAGGTGGTCGGAACATACAGCCCCGCAGGGTCAGGAGTTTATGGAACAATGTTTCAACTCAACATTGTAGAAGTTGTTAAGGGCTCCCCCTTCTCGACCGTCTATGTTGTGGATGGCAATAGCACCGCGATTGATCCAGCAACGGGTTCGCCATCAATACAGGTTGGATCGAGGTACGTGCTATTCCTCTTCGCCTCCTCAAATTCAGGCCTATGTCCCACGTATCCCGCCGTCACGCGCTGCCCGCAGTCTTTCACCCTGCCTAGTACATCTAACGAAACGTGGGGAATCGTCGGAGGCCCTCAGGGAAAGTTCTTAGTGGCGAATGGGCTGGTCTACGGGTTCAAGACTCTCTATCCGCAACTTTACCGCAACATGACCGTGGACGCAAACGGGATACCACTAGAAAGTTTCGTCTCGCAAGTAAGATCAACGATTCAGAATGACCCCCTGCTTGTCACAATTGCCCTGGTTCCCCTCGTATTTTCGCTCATCTTGCTACGAAGGCACAAGATTCAGAAGAAGAAGTCAGGAAAACTCGCGTTGATTGCAATCTCAGTGGCTAGTGTGGCAGGATTCTTGTTCTTCATCCTGCGCCCGATTCCCCTCTCGATTTTCAGTACCGCGAATTTCTGGGTCGCATTCCTCGGATCCACCGGAGTCATGATCGTCCTAATGTATTTCATGCCGGGAACTCTCCTCGAGCAACGGTCCCCTGTTTCGACCAAATGGACTATTGCAGCGATTCTTGCGGCTCTTTCGCCTCTGGCGTTTACGATTGTGCTCTTGTCTCTGGCGGGCGACACAATGTTCGAGAAGGACTTTTACACCATCGCTATCATCGACGGCTTTCAACCGGGCACAATCTTCGGGGTCTCACTGGGAATTGCGATCAAGACGTTGGTGAAGAAAGTCCCATCGAAATTGGACACACCGCAAGGCCAGACTTGGTCGGCAAATAGCCCTGTCGCGCCAGTCTAGAGTAGGCGCGTGGCACATTTGAAGCGACCAAGACGCGTCACACTCATACTGCTGATAACCGGGATACCTCCGTTCGGATTCACGGTCGCATTACTTGTCCTGGGAAGCATTCCCGATAATGTGGCGCCGTACCTCACTGTCGCGTTTGTCCTAGTTCCCATGATTGTGTTTCTTCCTCTCTTCGCCTTCACGGGCTACAAGTATTCAATGAGGAGAGCGAGAGAGCGATTTGCTAAACTGAAGAATGCTAGCTGCATTATCTGCGGTGAACGTCTTCCAGACGCAGTTAGGCTGCGTGACCTACGGCGAATTCAGCGCCCGCACTACGAGACGGTTCATCCTGAAGTATGGAGATGGGGCGAGAGATGGAAAAAAATCAATATCCTCGGTGGTACAGTTGGTATCCTTATCCTAGGGCTGGCGACATACCAACTTGCAACGGAAAACGCTCTTCAATCGATCTTGTTATACGCATACGTTCCAGCGTACATTCTTGCAGTATACTTGTCCCAAAAGAGAGAAATTGAACGGTTCAGATCGCATTGGAAGCTCCAACTGAGCGAGAGTCTCCGATAGTTCTGAAGTAAGAGGGAACGAGAGCCTGCGAGCCATGTTGAAAATTCGCAAGGCAAAGGTCGAGGACGTCCCGCTGATCTTGTCTTTCATTCGCGAGTTGGCGGAGTATGAGAGGGAACCCAATGCAGTTCGAGCGACAGAAGACGACTTGGTCAGGGATGGTTTCTCGGCGAATCCCAAGTTCAGAGTGTTAATTGCTGAGTGGGATGGCAGCCCGGCCGGTATGGCCTTCTTTTTCCAGAATTATTCAACGTGGCAGGGAAGGCATGGCCTCTTCCTAGAAGATCTTTTTGTCCGGCCGCCTTTCCGAGGCAGAGGCATAGGCAAGGTGCTGATGGTTCATCTCGCAAAGATTGCCATTGCAGAGAACTGTTACGGAATGCGATGGGAAGTGCTCGACTGGAACACGACGGCCATAGAGGTGTATCAAAGACTTGGAGCTCGTTTCAGGGAGCACTGGCGAGTCATGCAGATCACGGGCGAAGAACTGAAACGCCTATCCGAAACAAAATTGTGATCGACCATCTCCTCTCAGGGGACACTGGACGGGACTCCGATCGCGCCGTTGCCAATCCTTAAGTTAGCTGGACCGAATCCTAAGCGTAGTTCAGCGATTCGAGTTGACAGGGAAGCTCAATTCGATCATTAATCATTCTCTGTTTCCGATTCCGGTGATAGCTCTT
>VBBV01000133.1 GCA_005883695.1 Candidatus Bathyarchaeota archaeon
TTGACAAAGAGTGCGGCGAGGAAGTATTCTTTCCAGCCCATGCCGCGAGCCGGATTTACGCTGATGAGTCGATAGATTCCTCTCTCGATGGGATTGAGGACCTTGTCCAGTTGGCTGGGGGCTAGGGTGAAAACTCTAGTAACGTAGGGAGCTAGGAGGCGACCTGATAGAATGGCGATGAGCAGAATCGTGATGAGTAAGAATAGATTGCTTGAGTCGATCAACCTCTAACAGCCTCCATGGAACAGGCCCAGAGTTCAAGGGAGGTTAATCTATTTCCGATGACTGAAAGAAGCCGACACTGCCGAAGTCGCATTCAAGATATCGCCGTTGGACCCGGAGCCCTTGTGGGTTTTTAGAACGATCGAGCTGACAGTGCTCTTGACGCCCTTTACCTTCATTATCTTGTTCTTGAGGACATCTCGAAACTCCTCAATGTCTGAGGCTGAGACGACGGTGACAATATCAAACTCGCCAGTGACCTCGTAGAGGTCGACTACCTTGTCGAGACGGGATAGAGCCTGCACTACATCATCCATGTAGGGCGACTCCACGAATATGCTAACGAACGCGATTAGCGAGGCCATGTTGACTCGACCGGCTTCGCACCCGCGGCCGTGGCGCTAATTTATGCATTTCTTGCAAGAAAAGCGAGCTATTCGCGGCTTACTCGAAACATCCCTCACGGGATACAACGGGCGATCCATAATCTATCACTCAGCGCGTTGACGCCTTTTTCGACGTGTCTCAGATTATCACTGGAACTGTTGTCCTTGCCAGTGTCTCATGGGCTAGGAAGTCTCGTTTTTTTCCACGCTGTCAAAGTCTATGCCGTCATGCAGGCCCTTCGGGATCAAGTGGTTGGCGACAACTGCCTCCTTCAAGACAATCAATCGATCTCTTAGAGAATCTTGGTAGGAGAAGTCGGCCCGTTGCGAGTACTGACGAAACATCTCGACAACGGTTCTATGAACGAGCACTCGCGAAGATGTACCCAAGACTTTCGTTAGCACTGTCACGGTGTCATCAAATCTGTTGCAAATCTCTCCCCCTCGGGATCCCGTTTCTCTAGAAGCCCATACACGGATTCGCAAACTGCAGAGCCAAGCATGTCTTTGAGGGTTGAAGCGAAACATGAGCCCAGCGTCTCATGGAAGACGGTTACCAGAGGAGACCGCATCCTGCCCAGCTCACGATAAACCCGGAACCATGCCGAAGACACCTGTTGTAACCTAACTTCCTATATTCACCATCAAGATTTCAGGCAATGGGCGCGGATAGTGTAGCAACTAAAATTGAGAGGGTTAGGTTACAACGAGTTTATCGCTTGAGCGGGTCTCAACGAAACAAATGAGCAGGAGCCTAGCTCTAGCGATGGGTTCACCCGTTTCTACGATACCACAGAACGATTTCCGAACCAGCTGGAAGACAAATAGGACGAACTCCGCGCTGGCGCAAGAGAAGACTTTCTCCTCGTTGCTCAACGACAGCATCGGAGACGGCATAAGAGGAGCGCTAGGCCAGGCTATCATGGGAGTTCTAACTGACCAGGGCCTGTTCGACAAAGCCTCCAACCCAAAAGAGTTTCAGGTAAAACTGCAGTCAGTATTCGGCAACGGGGCGACAGTCATCGAAAAAGTCATAATCAAAGACTTGTTCAGGAAGCTGAATATTCCCTACACTTCTCAAGGACCCTTCAACTACGGGGAAGCCCTTGAGAAGGCAAGAGAAGCCTGCACAGCGGAGGCGCGGACAAAGTGAGCGCTGCGCAGATGCTTGAAACACTTCTCGCTTCAGAGGTTACGGGAGACTTACTGGTTTTGTTCCACCGCAACCCTGGACTCATCGACACGCTCGACAGCGTCGCGCGTCGTATTGGGAGAACGGGAAATTCGATTGAAGAAGACGTCCGGGGTCTTGTGAACCTGGGTATTCTGAAGACGAGGAGGATTGGTCGTTCAGAGGTCTTGCTCTTAGACCGTGCCAGGGACCGGGAGGTCTTGGACGCTATCGCGAAACATCTCAGGAATTTAGAGGGAGTGGAGAAAATTGACAACACCAAGTTCTAGAACGGGGGTCTCTGGATTCGACCAGTTCCTAACTAGGAAGGTCGGGGAAGGTGGCAGGGTCCGGACCGGAATAGCTGAGCTGGACGAGATGCTACATGGCGGATTCATGGAAGGCGACGCCGTGATGGTGGCCGGGAGTGCTGGCTGCGGAAAGACGACTCTAGCCCTCCAGTACTTGGTTAACGGGGTCAAGCTTGGAGAACCTGGGGTCTACGTGACCTTCGAAGAGTTGCCTGACCAGATCTACCGAGACGCGAAAAACCTCGGATGGGACCTTCGGAAGCTAGAGGAAGAAAACAAGTTCAGAATTGTATGTACATCACCTAACCTACTGCTGGAGTCGGAGGGAGAGAGTCTTCTCGACGAATCGTTCCGAGACATCCAGCCTAGACGAATAGTGGTGGACTCATTGAGCCATCTAGCCATGTTCGTTAACGAAAGCGAGCTGAGGCGAGAAGCGTACCGCTTGATTATGCACCTCAAGACCAAGGGAATAAGCTCCTTGCTAGTTTGGGAGTCTCCGCAAATGGCGGGAGGGTCATTCTCAGTCACTGAAGTAGGATTGAGCTTCCTTGTCGACTGTATCGTTGCTCTCAAGCCGGTCGAGATAGAGTCCTCAATGCGAAAAGCCTTGGTGATTCTGAAAATGAGGGGTAGCGATCATGACAAGCGGCTTAGAGAGTTCCAGATTACCTCGACAGGAATCAAGATAGAATCCGCCTTCACCAACTATGAAGGGGTCATCACCGGCTCGCCTCGGAGGGTTGCATCGGAGAAATTCATGGATCTCTTCCGTGGCGCCGCGGAAAAACGAAAGTGAGGCGATAGGAAGAGTGCTCGACCCTATCGTATTACCAACGCTCTACTTCATAGCGGTTCTAGAACTCATCTTCCAAGCCGGCGTAGTATTCTACGCATTCAAAGTGACGAGGATAACGGGCTCGTTTCGAGCTTGGACACTGATAATCGTAGCGTTTTCGTTGCTGACGATTCAAAGCGTCGTGGGCTTGGTTCTGACACTTTCGCTGCCAACTGATCAAATAGCCAGTCTGATAAGTTCCGTAGGAGAGACCACTACCATCCTCAGCTCGATGGTCACAGCAGTAGCAGGAGCGCTTCTCTTCCTTGGGGTCTTCGGGCTTGCAAAACGATTCGAAAGTCAGGCAAAACCGTCAGCCTGAGCCAGAGAAGAAAGCTCCGCCAACTGGGCGGACAAGTTCTTCAAATTATTCGTGAAGGCTGCCAAGAAAAACCAGGTGAACTCCGTAGAAATACACGAATCCGCCAAAAAGCTGAGCGCGGGGAACGTTAAGTTTTTGATGAGCCTGCAAGTGATTCTGTGACAGACAAAATCAGTTATGTGTCAAGACGAATTCACGAGCTGTCGGTCATCGGTTGTGCGATTCATGTTTGCGAGATATACTACCTCGGCCAAACTTCTCCCTCTAGCCTCAGAGAGAGAGATTTCATGGGTTTCGACTAATCTGGCGATGACGAGTTTCTCGATGACTCTCGCTCCGTATCCAAGCAGTCTATTAAGCGCTTGGAGAAACTCGTCCATCCTCTGTGGTATATCCTGAAGGGACATAGAATATTTCTTGCGAAGGTTTGTCAGAATCGAGTCCCGTGTGCTAGTACCGAGAGCACTGAGGGCTGCATCAATGGACTCTATCAGAGACTGGTCTAAAGATAGGTTGACTGCCGTGGTCATATCAGGAAACCTGGACCCGCTCGACTTGAGAGTCCGCATTCTATGGCATCGAATAGCTCGTGGGTGCCATTGGAGACCCGGTCTGTTGGGAAAGGCATGAAAGTTAAGGGTCGCGATACTTCTCGTTAGGGTCCTGAGTAATCTCACGGATCCTCGTGGGAAATTGCATGTTTTCGCGCCTGGCTTGATCTAAAGGGACGAACTGAATGTAGGTTGGAGCGGTAGAAGACTGTAGGTCTGCATTATTCAGATAAACCACCTTGATTGAAGATACGAAAGGAAGCAGTTGTCTCAATGGAAGTTCACAAGACCATACTAGATGTCATTGGAAACACGCCTCTCGTCCGGTTGAACAAGGTCTCGAAGGGTTTCAAACCCACTATTCTCGCAAAGCTGGAAAGCCTCAACCCGGGTGGAAGCGTTAAGGATCGAATAGGAGTCGCGATGGTCGAACAAGCGGAGCAAAGCGGGCTTCTAAAGCCCGGTGGAACGATCATAGAGCCGACATCAGGAAACACCGGAGTTGGATTGGCAATGGTTGCCTCCGTGAAGGGCTACAAGATGATTTTCGTCATGCCAGACAAGATGAGCGAGGAAAAGAGGCGCATCCTACGGGCATATGGGGCAAAAGTGGTGGTGACACCTACAAACGTTTCCCCAGAATCCGCTGAACATTATACCAAGGTCGCGGAGAGGCTGGCGCGAGAGACTCCGCACTCCTACATGCCTAACCAATATGAGAACCGGGCTAATCCAGACGCTCATTATCGGACAACAGGGCCCGAGATTTGGCGTCAGACCGAGGGAAAGGTCGACGTTTTTGTCTGCGGCATGGGAACCGGAGGGACCATCACGGGAACAGGCCGGTTTCTGAAGGAGAAGAAAAAAAGCTTGAAGGTTGTCGGCGCGGATCCGGAGGGGTCCATTTTCTATCCGCGTTTTCATGGACAAAATGAAGAGGCCCACCAGTACAAGGTGGAAGGGATAGGGGAAGATTTCATGCCGGGAACACTGGACATGTCGATTATAGATGATGTCATACAGGTCTCTGACACCGATGCTTTCCAAATGGCCCGTCGACTCGCCCGGGAAGAAGGGATTGTGGTGGGAGGGTCCGGAGGAACAGCAGTGCAGGCAGCCTTGAGGGTTGCAGAGCGTTTGGATGAACACGAGACGATTGTCACATTGCTCCCTGATACCGGCCGGAACTATCTGAGCAAGTTATTCTCGGACAAATGGATGAAAGAACAGGGCTTCCAATGACCCGAGAGGTAGAGGAAAATTGAGAGATCGGGACGTGATGAACCTGCTAGATCAGATTGAACTCTACGTTCTCCGGATTGGAGAGGAAAGAATAGCTCAAAAGGACTATTGGCTTTTCATCTATCGCAGCATGAAGAGCGGATTGCTCATGACGAAGGCCATGGAGAGGCATCTCCAATACAAACTGAAAGAGCTGGGAATAAAGACCCATTAGCTCTAAGAAAGATATGTTAAATCAGCGCCCGCCGAGTGGCATTTTATCATGAAGTTTTCAACCAAAGCCATCCATGCCGGACAAGATCCAGATCCCGCAACCGGCTCGGTCACGGTCCCCGTCTATCTCACTTCAACATACATGCAGCTTAAACCTGGCCGCGAAGGCAAGTATGTATACTCACGAACGTCAAATCCGACCCGTAACGCTCTAGAAGAGAGTTTAGCATCCCTAGAGGATGGCAAGGTTGGCCTCGCGTTCAGCTCAGGTCTCGCCGCGACGACCACAGTCCTGATGCTTCTGCGAAAAGGAGACCATGTAATCGCTGGGGACGACATTTATGGTGGAACCTACCGGTTGTTCGATCAAGTTCTCCAAAACTACGGCCTGCAATTCTCCTATGTTGACCCGAGGTTACCTGACAAGGTGGAGAAGGCGGTTCGAAAGAACACTAGGATGATCTGGATCGAGACTCCTACCAATCCGTTGATGAGAGTCGTTGACATTAGAGCCATCTCGAAGATCGCGAAGAAGAATCATGCAATGCTAGTCGTCGACAATACCTTTGCAAGCCCCTACCTCCAGAATCCGTTGAAGCATGGTGCCGACGTCGTGGTCCACAGTACAACCAAGTACCTTGGAGGTCACAGCGACCTGATTGGCGGTGCCGCGATCACGACCGACGGTGATGTCGGCAAACGTCTCAAGTTTCTCCAGAACGCCGTCGGGGCTGTTCCCGGACCATTAGACTGCTGGCTCGTGCTGCGAGGAATCAAGACACTGGCTGTCAGGATGGATCGTCACAATTCTAACGCCAAACGGATCAGCGAGTATCTCCTAAAACAACCAAAGGTCGAACAGGTGTACTATCCTGGACTGCCAGACCATCCACAACGCGATGTCGTCAAACGCCAGATGCGGGGCTACGGAGGAATGCTCAGCTTCGAACTCAAAGGGGGATTCGGAGAATGCGAAAAACTCTTGACGAAGCTTCGGGTCTTCACCCTGGCAGAGAGTCTAGGAGGGGTCGAATCTCTCATCGAACATCCAGCTAGCATGACGCATGCCAGCGTCCCTCGTCAGAGAAGAATGGAGCAGGGAATCAAAGACACTCTCATACGTATGAGCGTGGGAATAGAAGACGTTGAAGATCTACTTGAGGA
>VBBV01000063.1 GCA_005883695.1 Candidatus Bathyarchaeota archaeon
TCACTCATTTGCCAGCCGGTGCCTTTTTACCAGCATCCAGCTTTCGGAGGTACTTGTCAACCTCTTCAACGGGGAGTTTCTGGAATTTGCCCGTCTCCCTCGGGATAACTGCGACTCGTATCTTTTGAGGTTCAGCCTTTCCTTCCAAGACTTTTGTCATACATTTCATTCCCAGCAATAATGCCTCGTCCATTGTCAGGTTGTCTCTGTACTCCGCCTCAAGTATCTCATTGGCCGCATCGCCGCCAGCACCTATTGCCCAAGCCCTGTACGCGAAGAACGCCCCGCTGGGGTCCGTCCAGAATAGCCTGCTTCCCTTCTTGTCGACTCCTCCAAAGAGCATTGAAATCCCGAAAGGCCGAACGCCAGCGTGTTGGGTGTAAAGTTGTTTTATTTCTCCGATTCGCCGAGTTAGTATCTCGATGTCGATCGGTTCGTCGTACATCAACTTGTTACTTTGGGCGTATATTCTTGCTTGGTCAACCAGAATATGAGCATCGCAGCTTAGCCCGGCCACCGCGGTTCCAACGTGATCATCTATTTGGAATATCTTCCACATGAAGGAAAGATCCTGAAGTTTCGAGCCTGCTCGCTCCTCTGCGGCGAGAATGACTCCCTCAGGTGACGCGATGCCTAGGACCGTCGCGCCTCGCTTCACCGTTTCGCTTGCGTATTCAACTTGGAATAATCTCCCGTCTGGAGAGAACACGGTTATGGCCCGGTCGTAAGCTCCGGGGACTGCAAACATGGACAACCTGGTGCACCTAGCTGAAATCGCGGTGACGAGGGTGAGTGCGTACTAAAACCTTTCTCACCCTTGAGTTTCAAAGTTGGGCTAAGTTTTGGGGTCGGCCCGTCGCTGAGGACATCATCCTTTTGGTCAAGCTGGGACTGGCTTCGTCATTCCCCAAACGCAACTCTTGACGCCTGAATAATAGGGTGTGGGTCTTGACGCCAGTGCTAATCTAGCCCTGAATTTCTTCCAGTTTTTTCTGAATATCGTCTACTAACTCTTCACTCTTCGGCGACTTTGTCCTGAACGAGATTTCGATTTTGATCGGATCTGAATTTTCAAGACGTATTCTTCCTCTTAACGAATCTTGTTTGTCAATCCGCAGGAAGAGAGTACCTGTGCTGTCAATCCTCGAAGCCAAGCTTGAGTATATCTCGATCCTGTCTAACCGGGAAAAACCGCTCCATATGTTTTGGAGCAAACTTTCTACGTTCCTCGCGCTTCTTATCGTGAACTCCAGAGTTACGATTTCGTTGCCGTGATGACCTTTGGCTCGGTTCATTGTTGAACTCACAGGGGTCCCGTCGAGGCAGAGGTTCCGCATAGCTTGAAGGACTTTTTCGCGATCTTCAGTTGCATGGATAATCGTTGAGATTTTCACGGAAAAGGCTTGTACCGGTGAACCCATTCGAGTCGACTGACGAGTCACAGCGTGCGCGTTAAAATACCATGGGCTGTTACTCTGCCCAAGTCATGTCAGCGGGTTTTCGTTTCAAACAAGTGCTCGTTGTAAGATTGGATCTGGATATGGGACGGGGAAAGGCGGCGGTCCAGTGCGCTCATGCGGCAGTATCAGCCGCAGAAGAGGCTCGTAACCATTTGCATAGTTGGTGGAAGTCGTGGATCGACGAGGGCCAACTCAAGGTCGCTCTGAAAGTTCCTGATCTCGAAAGCGTCTTGGAGCTCGAGCGGAAGGGTAGGTCCAAAGGGATTCCTGTCCACCTCGTAAGAGATCGGGGGCTTACGCAGGTCCCTACAGGGACGATAACCTGTCTAGGCCTTGGTCCAGCCCCAGCGGACGTTGTCGACTCTCTAACTGGGAACTTGGCCCTTCTTTGACCTAAGGCCCTCTAATGGATCGCCATGTTTCGTCGACGTAATCTCGAACCTGCGCTTTGCCTCGCGCACGTAATCTGTGAACTCCGAGTCTGGTGTCTCACGGAATGTTGAGCCTATTCTCTGAAACAGTTTCTTCAGGATCAGTCTCTCGATCACTCTTGATGCTCCGCCCAGCGCCTTTTTCAGTCCAGTCGCGAACTCATCGATCTTGTCGGGAATCTGTTCGCGATCCAGAGAATGAATTGTGGATAGATATTGGTACACGGCTTGCCTGGGCTCATTTCCGAGAACGGATAGTCCCTCATCAACACACTCAAGAAGCACCTGGCTGAAAGATTGCGTTCTGCTCAATTGGACACTCTTCCGTCTGACCCTTGGCTCTCGTCCTCGAAAGTCGGTCTCTTGCTCTCGAAGCCGGAATACCCAGTGTTCTGCGTGCGAACTATTTTGAACCCATCCATGTCGTACTTGGCTTGTGATCTGAAAAGACCTCTTACTCCATTCAGAGCCCTGTCGTCGAGAGCTGTGAAGTTGATCAACACTAATGTTGAAGCCGATTCTGACTCAGACATCTCCACGACGGATGATAGCACTCCATAGCCTTTTTCGAATCCCTGAAAAAGTATCAGATCGGTGAATACGTCGAAAACCATCCCGACCAAACGGCCATGGTTCGCCTGTAGTAGTTTATCGACCGCGTCTAGGAGCAATGAAGTATCTCTCTCAGGTAAGAGGACAAGTTCTTCAGAGACCTTTGACGGAGTTGACGTTTTTGTGCTGAAGGTGAACATTCGCAGGTTGTGCTGCCCGCGAAACTGTCTAAATGTTGGACTGCCCATGCTGGTGAATATCGCTATTGGCTCGACGTTTGCTTGGAATTCTTTAGCAAATTTCTGGACTGCATCTTCATAGTTGCTCGCTGGATCGTATTCCAGTAGGATTCTGTTCCTTGACAATGCTTGATGCTTAGTGTTCAGCAGCTTGGAGAAGCTGTCTTGCTGGAGGGCAAGGTCGCGTACTCGGGCCTTCGGGTTCGCTTCACGGAGGGCCTCTAGTGTACCTGATTGTGCCTCTTCGACGTTAAGAGCCCATATCCGCGGCCTCCGCCGAGGACCCGGAAGATTGTCGAGGGATTTGACCTTTGATATTATGAGGTTGCATTGGTCTAGACTCAGTTCCCCAAGGTCAACGAGTTCTCTTTTGGACCGGTGGAAACCGGGAGGAACGGCCAGATCATTCAACGTCTCACCTGCTCCAAAGTCAATGGACTGAATCGTCGTTTGTGGACCCCTCAGTCGTGCATGATCTGTCCCTGTTCCCTTTAGGATTGCCTTGTAGAAGGGGACTTCGGACTTAATAACGTAAAAGACCAGGTCCTGTCTCGTCGCGATTCCGTCGTCCATGAACCTTTCAACGAGCCGTTTCCTGTCAGACTCAGTGTTGTACAGCACTATCGTGTCTTCTTCCGTCCTCGAGCTTACTGCTTGGAAGATCATCTCGCCTCCAGTGACAATTCTACTCAGGATGGTAGGCTCCCTCAGAGCAAAGGATACCAGAACGAACAAGGTTCCGTCGGCTAAGCTGCCGAAACTCTTGACCAAACTGGCGTAGCTTCCTGCGAAGGCTTCTTGGAGGAAAGTGATGAGACCGAAACATGCCCAGCATAGACTGATCAACCTAATTGAGCCCGACGCTTTTGGATCCTGTACTCGTCTTGACTGCTCGTAAAAGGAGAAGACAGGAAGAGCGATGAACGATGCTAAAAGCAGAGAGCTCGATGCTAGATACCAAGTTTGATAGGAAAAGTAGTAGATATACTCGCCATTGGTCATCAAACTATTCACGGTGAACGGTTGCCAAATCAGAGCCGTGGTAGCCCAGCCGATGGATATGAAAAGGAAAACGAGTAAAGCCTTCGGAGGCCTGTTCATGAACCTCGTGAACTCTGTGAATCCGCCCTTCCCTTCGCTCTCCTTCAGAAGGTAACTTGCTAAACCGATCGAAATAGCAGTCAAGGTGAGGAAGATGGTATCCAAGTAGGGACTGGGAGGCTTGTTCAGCAGGTCTGAGGCCGTCGTATCAGACAGAAACAGAATGAAGCCAACATTTGCCGCAGCAATGAAGAAGACTGAATCCAGAAAGTAGGTTTTCTTGGCTCGTATCGTAAAGACTAAGGCCATGCAAGAAGCGCTGAGCGCTAACAGATCCAGGATCTGATGGACTAATTTTCATCGCCTCACTCGTCTTTCGGCACGACCTCTTTCGGGGATTCGTCCTTCCTCATCTCGTAGACGAGTCTGACAGACTCTTGGTTCTCGTTCAGACTTAGTTGGAAGTGAGAAGACGCGGCTACGCCGAGGAGCCTTGCGATGTCCACGGGAATCAACAGGTAGAGGCTGTCTCTAAGCTTGACAGGCTTGACCTTAAGCGGCACGACGATTCAACTTAGCCACCGCAAAGTGGCTGTTCGGCTTGAGATTGGCGTAACCCTACTAGTAGTGACTAGGTTACAATTGCAGGTCGTCTATTGACTCTTCGTTGCCGGACAGGCCCGTCCAACCGAAGTGTTCCTTTAGGAGGTCGGCCGCCTGCTGGGAGTCGCGTGCTTCGATCACGGAGATTCTGTATAACGCGGCCAGCCTCTTGGCTTTCCCAGTTAGCCCCGGGATCGCCACGAGAACCGTTTGAGTGGGACTTACGTCAAACACCTTAGCGTATAGAGATGCGATAGGTGTCTCCTCGATTTCACGCTCACTTGCAATTACATCAAGCACAACCATCTCCGAGGAGCCCTTTGAGGCAATTGCGTCAAATCTGTGGAGGGCCCCGGAACGGCCGGCGACCTGACCAGGCATCTCGACTTTGTACTGGAAATCTTCGAGAGTGGCACCGATCGGTTTCATGACTAGAAAGGTCCGCTTGAACTCTTCCTCAGCATCCGCGCTAATACGGTAGCTGTAGACGCTCACGAACCCAGTGTCTTTGATGGTGAAGATGTGCCCGCAACTTCTGCACCTGTGGATCGGACTTGGCAGGTCTGACCTTTTGCCACACTGAGAGCACTGAAACCAGGCTCCAAGCTTCTGGTAATCTACACCCGCTTCAATCAGCTCCTTGTTGCACTTCGGACAATACAAACCACCTTCGACAAGAAAGTTATCCACGCTATCTATGGTCCCGCATTCTGTGTGTTCTAGGAGAGTCTTCCGTTCTATATCAATGGAGTTGCAATTGGGACAGACGTAGTCATTGCTGACATTTGCGGACAAACAGCTGGGACAAACGAGGATCTTTTCATGGAATTTGCGTTTGAATATTCCCACGTCCCAAAGCTTCTCGACGAGCTGCTTCGCGGCGGTCGTATCACCATCAACGACCTCTTCCACCTCAGGATACCTGGCTGTTTGACTGAGATCAAAACTAGGTACGAGTTCTACGATTTCCCCTTTGACAAATCTACCTAGAAGAAGCTGAACACTCTGATCCTGGTATAGGGTAAGCCTATCTTTGGACGTCATTTCTATTGACCTAACCCCCGCGCAGGTTCCCTAGGTTATTCGTAGGCGAGACGCGTTTAGCTGGATATTCGGAAGTTGTATCTTGTTCAAGACGTTGGACGTATCAGAACGCATATGGTTTGCGAGTCGGTTCAACCCGTTTTGAAGACTTATGGCTGACGCTTCGGGCAACCCGAACGCTAGTTCTAGAACTCCTACCGGGATCCCGGGCCTGGACAAGTTGCTCACCGGAGGATTGCCCAAGAGCAGGATCATTCTGCTTTCCGGGGGACCTGGGACCGGCAAGACGATACTATCTTCGCAGTATCTCGTCAACGGAATATTGGACTACGAAGAAAGCGGTGTCTACGTCAGTCTCGACGAAAACAAACAACACGTCTTCGAGGAAATGCTTGACTTTGGTTGGGACTTCGAGGACCTTGAGAACAACAAGAAGCTGATATTCCTAGAAGCCTCTCCGATCAGATATCTTCCGGCCGAGATAAAGGTTGGAAAATTGACGGTTGGTCGAAAGGAGTTCTCTATGGCAACGTTGATCGAGATGATTAAGACGAGTGTTCGGGAGATTGGGGCCAAGAGAATAGTTGTGGACCCGGTGACGACGTTGGTTTTTCAATACGAAGGAGTGGCAGCCCAAAGAAACGCCTTGGTCGAACTTATGGAGGCGCTAGCGGACACTGGCGCGACATGTTTGATTACAACTGAACTTCGAAGGCCTGGCTTCGAGAGGAGCCTCGACTACGAAGAATATCTAGCACACGGAGTCATACTTCTGCAACAATTGCAGGTTGGTAAGTCGCTACTGCGTGTAATCCAAGTTGAGAAAATGCGCAAAACTCCCTTGGACAACCAACCCAGGCCTTACCGAATAACTGATACTGGGATCGAAGTCTTTCCGCGCGAAAGCGTTCTATGACCGGACTAAACTGACTTCTTCACGCGGGGTTCTTCATATGGAATTATCAGACCCATCGAGGGGTCTCGGTTGTACGGCGTCCACGTGGTTATGTGTTGAGCACCTTTCATTTTCGAGACCCTTATGAAACGCGCTAACCCATCCTTTGTGTCTTCCACCTTCATCTCAATTACGCCATCGACCTTGTCTTGTATTGCAGCGATAATGGCCGGATGAAATGCTTTCCTCGAAAGTGAGGTTACGCAGCTAGCTCGATTGCTCCTTATCTTTGCAATCAGGGTGTGTAGAAAATCGAAGGAGGGCCTTACTCCGCTTCTTTGTATGAGAGTAGTTAGCGAGTCCATCGCGAGCATTACATTGCCGGAGTCGCGAGCTTCCGACAGGGCTTTTGTTACCACTATACTAAGGTCGGATAAGCGTTGGGGATCCTCGCTGTACTGTTCTTGACTTCTTACGCCGACGAGGAACGAATAACAGTCTATAAACACGAGTTTTCTCCTGCCTTCAACTTCGTAGTCTCTCGGATTGACTCCCATTAGTTTCATGGACTCTCTGATGCTGTCCGGAAAATCGTCTAAGGCTGCGTAGACAACGTTTCTGCCCTTCTTCAAAGCTTCCGTAACAAGCTGAATCAGTAGGGTCGTTTTCCCTGTTGCGGGATCACCCATGACTAGTACCACGGATGACGAGGGATAGCCGTCGGGTAAGAGTGAGTCGACCATCCCCACTCCTGTCAGGTCTCTATTCGAAGAGGTTGATGTCTCTTCGAACGACCCCGCTGACACAAGTCGTTGCGAGATCTCCTTTTGCAATTCTTGATCTCTGTCTTTGCTGAAGGAGATAACTCGCACCTCTTGAAGTAAGCCCAGCTCGACGAGATCCGATACATCACGCTCGATTTCCTTTGGACTCCGCCGAATCTTATTGGCGATACCTTCTATCGTATCGGTGGAGTCGGGATTGTCATGGAAGTACATCAACAATTCGGCTTTTGTTTCGGACCCAATCAGCTTCTCAAGAAGGTCGCTCCTAAGAGGAGGCATTATACTGTCCGCGACCTTTTCAGGCAAGACAACAAAAAACGCTGCAGCAATGATTGCTAATTTTTTTCCGCTTATCGTATCTTGTCGGGGGGAATCGGGGTTGGAGCTAGGGAGAATCCGTCTCTTGTTATGTAGTAGTCATATCCTTCTAGCCTGTGTTCGGTCCCTCTCATCTTGGGAATGTAGACTCTTCGGCGAACCCTCGAGTTGTCAAAACTTGCATCCAAAATTACGAGACCGTCACCTAGAAACTCTTCGAAGTTGGTCCCAAGCTGTTGCTTTCCCCAAGGGACCTCGCTTATCATCAGCGTTGTGCAGTTCGCAGCCTCTAGGAATTTCACCATTATGTGAAGGAAGCTTCGGGCTTCGGCATTACTCTCGAAGGCTGTCATGAGTGCGGAGAGAGAATCGAATACTAGCCTCTTTGCATTCATAGTGTGCAATGCCTCCAGAACCGTTTCAAGAGCCGTACTAACTCCAGCTTTCATAGTAGATTGAAGAGAGACGAGGCGCAGTTTGTTTTCTGATTCGAGTCGGTTAAGGTCCCATCCGAACCTCAAACCGTTCCGTTTCAGCTTCTCACCGCTCTCTATGACAGACGCGTAAACGCCGTTTTCCCCGCATCGGGTGGCTCCATGGTACAGGAATTGCAATCCTAGGGTAGTCTTGCCGGTTCCCGGCTGGCCAGCAACAATAATGCAGTCGCCCCGTCGAAGCCCGCCTTCTATTATCTTGTCCAGACTAGGGACCCCGGTAGGGACTCGATCGTCTGGCTCTTGGATACTTGGGGCGATTGCCCGTCTAACTTCCATTACTGCTCCTCCAACGACCAAAGCTTGACCGGTCCCACTTGTCGAAAGGCGACCTTCTTTTTTGCGCGAAGAACGTGCAAATATTTCGACGCTGTAGATCTATTCACTCTTAGATCCTTTGCGATTTCGCTGATTGAGCTGTTTGGCTTGTCGCCCAATGAACTAATTATCCGTTCTTCAATGACCTCCAGCAACGTGCCATTCGAGGAATCGTTGATGTTCAACAATGACTTCCGAGTCAAATCAGCACTATTGCTAATCATAAGTCGGGTGTTACCCTCGAACCATCATCAAAGTCACCCCGAAGCCGCTAAAAGCAAGCTTTGCCCGGAATGCAGCGAATGGACCAACTTACCATCTTGAAGCTAGGAGGGTCGGCAATTACCGACAAGGCTAGAGAGTGCACTCCGGACATTCCCGCGATTCAACATATTGCTGATCAACTTAGAGACTACGATCTTCCCCTGATTCTAATTCATGGCGGTGGTTCCTACGCTCACCCCTTCGTCACACGATCAGGCATAGGTCGCGGACTCCGCGATCAATCTCAGCTTCGTTCCATTGCAGAGACAGAATTCTATTTGAGCCAGCTTACGAGGATAGTTTGCGCGTCACTGCTGTTGCGAAATAAGCTCGCTGTTCCTTTTCATCCGCTGAGTTTTGTGACCTTTGACAATGGGAATGTGAAAAGAATCCTGTTGGACCCAATACGAAAAGCGTTGCGTGCCGGGCTCATTCCGTTGTTGCATGGGGACCTTGTGTTTGACGAGTCGGAGGGGATCGGAGTTCTTTCTGGGGACCGTCTCGCTTCGCTGATTGGACCTAGACTGGGAGCTTCTCGAGTACTGCTAGGCTGCGATGTCAATGGAGTATGCTCGGAGAATCCGAGGACTTTCCCCAATGCCACTCTCATTCCCGAGGTTACACGCGAAAACTTCCGTCTGGTGTTGGACGCGTCACGAGGCCCTTCGGGTGACGCAACCGGCGGCATGGGCGCGAAGGTCAGAGAGGCCATTCGGATTGCCAAGAATGGTTGCGAGTGTTACATCTTCAACCTAAGAGAAAAAAAGGCCCTCAAAGGGCTCCTTGAACGAAACAGGATCACGGGAACTAGATTCGTCCCTTGGACGAACTCTAGAAAGTCCTCGAAACAATCGCGTCGGAGAGCGTAGCCAACCCATCTCTATAGACAGATTTTCCTAGGACAGAAAGGTGAGCTTTAGCCTCGTGAAGGTATTTCGCTGCAATTTCTCGACAATCTTTTTCCGCTGGGGTCTCCATGACCAGCCGTCTCGCCCTCATTACCATGGCTTGCGACACCTTCTCCGACCTCAAGGTAGTAAAAATCTCGGATTTCTTATTTCGGGGTAAGTATCTCAGGGCCGTCAGTATCGCCGCGTTTCCTAGCTTGTGTTCAATGATGTCCTTGCCAATCTGTTTTCCTGTTTCTTCTCCACAAATGTCCAGCACGTCATCCATTATCTGAAATGCAAGTCCCGCCTTCCATCCGAATTCGCTTACGGACCGCACGATCCGGAGGTTCGCTCGCGCGGAATAGGCTCCTATTTGGGAAGCAGCTTTGAAGAGAGCCGCGGTCTTTTTTCCTATCATCTCAAGGTAGAGGGCGAAGTTCGGGCTGAGAACGCGCTGGGTTTTGAGATAAGGATCTTCCCTCCCGGCTTGTTCGAGCGTCATGTCGAGTCTCTCGCCTTCAATGATGTCCTTCATCGCCTTGACTGCGACCATTCTTGTCTTAGTTGGGGAGATGCATTTCTCAATTAGGTCGTCCAGGGCTTCACGGTAAAGCATGGCAATCAATAGAGCGACCGAGTCTCCAAACTTGACTCTCACAGTTGGTTTCCCTCTTCTCACAACTCCCCGATCAATCAGATCGTCCATTACCAGCGAGTAATTGTGAATCATCTCGACCAAGGCTGCAGGATTCATTCCATCCTCGATCCTTCCACCACAAGCCGCGCATGCAAGAAGAACGAGAGTAGCTCGCATCCTTTTGCCGCCAGTTCTGAAATGGTAAGCCACAGGGTATTGGAACTTGGGAGAAGAAGCGTCGGCCAATGCCTTGAAAATTATAGGGTCTACCTTGCGTCCGGTCTCGACTATTTTGGTCAGCGGGTCTGGGTTCATGTGCTCCCCTTGCGTTTGTGATGCGCTCTTTGGGCACGTTTGGCTATTCGGCGAGCGCGGGATGACTTTTGTCGGCAAGGATTACTTCGTACCAGTGGTGGATGCCATCGGAATACAAGTAATACGAGTCAAGGATTGTCAGGTTGACGTATTTTCTGTTGGCGCGCTTTTCCGCTATTCTTTGAAGAGAGAGGCTTCTGGTGAATTTCGTTACACCCAAAGCCTTCTGCCGCCTCCCGGAAACAGGACGGGGTTTCTTGGCGCCGCCTCTTCTCACTCGGACCCTAACGAGCACGATCCCTTGTTTTGCTTTGTACCCGAGACGCCGTGCTCGATCTAGCCTTGTGGGGTAGGGAATCCGTTTGACGACGGGTTCCTTTCTCCAACCAATAACAGAGAGCCGGAGCCATTCTTTCAGCTCGGGCCTTTTCTCTCTCCATTGGTTTGCTAAGTGGGAATACGACATTTCCTTTTCGCTGACGCATCGACTGACGAATCCCTGATAAGGATTACTGGGCATTTTTTTCCTCTCAACACCGTTAAATCAGGCCGGTTTGCAACCGGGGTTTCTCCAAAGAAGTGACAAGCCAGGAGTGGCTCAAGATACAGCATTGTTGAAGAAAGCTTATGCTCCCCCTCGGCTTGCAATGAAGTACCATCCTTTCTATCAGGGAAAGATCGAGATCGTATCGAAGGTTCCCGTCGACTACTATGATGATTTCGTGATCTGGTACACGCCAGGGGTCGCGGATCCCTGCAAGGAGATCCAAAAAAATCCGGAAAGGGTCTATGACTATACTAACAAGTGGAACAGTATCGCGATAGTTACCGATGGGACCAGGGTCCTAGGTCTTGGAGATATCGGGCCTGAAGCTGGGCTCCCCGTGATGGAGGGAAAAAGCCTGCTGTTCAAGTATTTGGGAGGAGTCGATGCTTACCCTATTTGCCTCGGCACCAAAAGGTCCGAGGAAATTGAGAGTGCGGTTCGATGGTTGCAACCGTCCTTCGGCGGGATAAATCTCGAAGATATATCGCAACCGAAATGCTTTGACATTCTTGATTCCCTGAAAGCAGACCTTGGGATTCCTGTTTGGCACGACGACCAACAAGGTAGTGGAACAGTCGTTTGCGCCGGTCTTATTAACGCCCTCAAGGTTGTCGGTAAGAAGATCGGAAGCGCGTCAATCTGCATGCTAGGGGCAGGGGCGGCGAATATTGCAGTCGCGCGGATAATAATGGAAGCAGGAGTTTCACCTGGAAACATTATCATGGTAGACAGCAAAGGAATCCTCAATCGCCAGCGCACAGAGCTCGAGGAGGGGTACCACGCGAAATGGCAAATATGCTTGAAGACAAACTCCGAAGGGCGCACGGGTGGCTTTGCAGAGGCTCTGGAGGGAGCGGACGTCTTGATTGCAATGTCAACGCCGGGGCCTGATGTGATTCCGAGAGGATTGATGTCAACAATGGCGGACGACTCGGTTATTTTCGCCTGTGCCAACCCTATTCCTGAGGTTTGGCCTTGGGAGGCAAAGGAGGCCGGTGTAAGGATAGTTGCAACAGGCCGGTCAGACTTTCCGAACCAAGTCAATAACTCCCTCGGATTTCCCGGGATCTTCAGGGGGACGCTAGACGTCAGGGCGAAGATGATCAGCGACGAAATGTGCATCGCCGCCGCTAACGAGCTAGCTAAGATCGCGGAGGAGGGTGGCATAGACGAAGAGAGGATTCTTCCAAGTATGAGTGACTGGGAGGTGTTCCCGCGAGAAGCGGCCGCGGTCGGGGCTGAAGCTGTCAGACAAGGATTGGCAAGACTCGAGCTCACACGGAAGGAACTCTACGACAGAGCGAAGACGATCATAGGTCATGCGCGAAAGTCGACGGACTTGCTGATGCGAAAGGGACTGATCAAGCCCATTCCTCATAGTTCGATACGGGGTAGGACCAAACGGAGAATCGCAAGATAGCCGTACTCGGAGGAGCCGGGGAAGAGGGTTTCGGTCTTGCTCTCCGATGGGCTATAGCAGGGTACCAAGTATTCGTAGGTTCTAGAAATCCGGACAGGGCAGCGGAAGCTGCGAAGACGATCGCTCAAACTGCTGGACGGCCGGTCCGCGTTTCAGGATTGAGCAATGAGAACGCGGTCTCCCAGGCGGATGTAATAGTGGTAACAGTTCCTTTCGCAGCGTTAATCGACACTCTTAGGACTGTGAAGCCAAAATTCAGGCTAGGGCAGGTCTTGGTCAATGTGTCGGTGCCTCTTGAGACAGCGGTTGGCGGGCGCGCCACTAGGACAGTCGGTGTCTGGGCGGGGTCCGCTGGAGAACTCGCTGCCTCAGTTGTACCGAAAACGGTCAGCGTTGTGACGGCCTTCAACAATGTGAGCGCGGAACTCCTAAAGAATCTCTCCAAGACTGTCGACTGTGATGTGCTTGTATGCTCCGATGATGAAAATGCAAAGAAGATTGTTCTCGATCTTGTGAAAGGCATTGTGGGAGCGCGTGGCTTCGATGCTGGCGCGCTCGAGAACTCGCGGACCATCGAACAAGTAACCGCGCTCTTGGTGTCATTGAATATCCGATACAAGGTGAAGAGCGCTGGTCTGAGGATCACTGGCATCTCTCCCGTTTCATGATTCGTGGTCCAGTGTGCAGGTCGGGATTGTCGGCAAGCCGAACGCGGGAAAAAGCACTTTCTTCAGTGCCGCAACTCTAACAATGGTTCCGAT
>VBBV01000134.1 GCA_005883695.1 Candidatus Bathyarchaeota archaeon
GATAACAGTCCCCGCCGGCACCACAGGCACTAACGGAGACTCTTTCACTTGCAGCCCCACCACCTCAGGCATCACCCTCATAGCGAAGGCGAGCACATCGAAGGTAAGCCTCTCCGTCACGCCCTCTAGCTTCCTCTCCTGCGGCTCAATCCCCGACGGCGTCAAACTAACAGCAAATTGTCTCGTCCCCGCGCCTCAGTGCAAGGGAACCTACAGCGGTCTCGTCCAGATACGTCAGCCGGCCAACTATCGAAACATTCCCGCTAACCTAGTAGTCAACATAGTTGTAACCTAAGCCAGGGTTATCCGCGACCGGTTTTCCTAGGAAAACTTCGAACAGATCGCTCGCTTCTTCTACGGGCTATAGAAAGTGATTGGGCGTCGGAGAAATGTTCTGGGCTGCGGGTCGATCTACTGGGTCTTCTTTGGTGACGCCTTGGACTTTTTGCCCTGCTTGAAACTCTGGCTGGAAGTTTCCGACTGTTTTCGGCTCGATTTTTCGTCCTTCGCAGACTCAGCCTGGTCCTCCGGATGGAGTACGATGTCTGGAGAATCCTTTCGCTGAAATTCAGACTTACCTTTCTTCTCCCTGCGGACGGTTCCCATGATTTCCGACTCATCTATTCTATCTTCCAGGGATGAAAGGTGCCGGTTTTGGCTGGTGGTCGCGTTCTTGACCCCGATGTCCTGTTGTAATAGTTCCCACTCGTGCTTTACTTTCGAGTAGCACTCGTCGGCCATGCCGATGAACTGTCGGGCTACGGCGATGTTTCTCTCAAGCTCCTTCAGACGCGATTCCAGTTGATTCGCCAGGGTCGTATTTGCAATATCAGTTAGACTATTGTCGCTGACTTGTAACTTGGACATTATTCAACCACCAAAGAGTCCTTCTGAGCAACCATCTAATCCTAATGTTCCTGCTGCTGGATGTCCAGGGTAGCGTTCTTCCCGCTCTACCCAATCACTAGCGAGTATACTGGGTGTATCTCCGCCCAGTTGTAATGGTCAGTGTCCAGAACATACGGGCCGGTGATCACGATGTGCTGGCCAGCGCTTGGAACCGGAATCTGGTTGGTATAGTTCTGGCATGCGGGTATCGCGTCTGTCTGACTAGGCGGATTCACACAGATTATCTCGACCACAAGATCACCGTAATTCGGATACCCTTCATTACCGCTGTTTGTGAGGTTGCTGTAAGCCGGGTCTAGATTTGTTCGCAGGTGAACGTCGCCGTCAGCTTCCTCTATAACTCGGTCTACTGTCCCGGAAGCAGTAATACATGATTTTACAATTTGAAGTCTGTAGGAATTGTAGATATGGCTGCTAATCGACGCGGGGTCACTGCAGGGTGAGGTTGAACCCCCATTGAAGCGGTCATAGAAATAGAAACCGGCCACAACGCTTACCAAAGCCACCATTACCAAGGCCACCTTCAGCCGGGGTTTCACATACTGGAGCAGGAGAGTTGGCTAAGTAAGAGTTGTCCAGTCCCCGATAGAAGCCAGCGCTGAAAGTCCAAGCCTGGATAACGTGAAGCCGTGGTTCCTGATTGTAGAGAATCTT
>VBBV01000135.1 GCA_005883695.1 Candidatus Bathyarchaeota archaeon
TGACTCCCAAGGTCCTGGTCACTGGGCTTCCGCGCTTACTACCACTCGCTCCCGCTTCCTAACCCTCTGACCGGCCGCATCCGGCGGCCTCCTAAGAAACACGGCCACCAGTAATCCTGCATAGAACGTTGCGAGTGTCCCGTTCAATAGAAACCCCAAACCGCCCAGGTTCGCTCCCGCCCACGCCTGAAAATACTGGTTATGATTGTAATCCTCAGCAACCGCGACCAGCAATAGAAATATCATCACAGACTGAACCCCCGCCACGATCCTCGCCCGCCTCGCCGCCTGCCTCGCCCGAAGCACGGCGATACTGACCTCCTCGACCATAGCCTATAACATGTGATAGTCCGAGCTATATTCGTAGGGGGAGGAGAGAATTCGCCCAGAATCAGCCCTGATCACGATTCCGGGACACCTAAGGAACTCTCCCGAGATTCGTTCGGCATTTTCGCGATCTTTCCAATGCCATCCGATCCCTGGATTGGGCCCGGATCAGCCTGTCTTGCCTGGAATCAGTGCCAGACACGAATTGGGTTTCAGAAAATAGGGGGTCTTAGCGACCGAGTCTCGCGACGCGAGAGCGGTTCCCGGAAGTCTCTCGCCTTCGAACCGGGCGCTGCCCGGGGCTGTGTTAGGATCGAACACATTGTAAACGTGTCGCCCAAATAGTTCTGTTCAATAATTTGTGGTTGGCGCAACACGGCGTTGAAAAGGAAAATCGTGCTTGCCGGGAACATCGCTCCATTTTTTTTCGGGCTCGCACACAACCTGTTGACCCCCTTTTCCACTGCCGTGTCCCAATAACAATCAGTGAAGAGAAAAAACAATCCGGCCTTTACGTCAGAAAATAATTCACATTATTTCCGAAAAAAAGTACTATGGAAGAACCCTAGCCGGCAAGCACGAGGTCCTCTAATCAATCCGAGATTGAGCCAAGCCTGTCGTTACTTGCTCCACTTCTTCCGGTTCTCACTCAGCCACTCGGGAATGATCACAGCTCTCAAGAGTTCCTGGACGGTCGCACCTCTTTGCGAGGCTTCCTTGGCAATCGTCTGATAAGTCTCGGTCTCAAGAGTCTGCATGAACTTCTTGTTATTACGCGGCACTTCTCATCCACTATCCAAGCCTAGGACTCTACTCGAGGATTCTTGTAAAAGTTTGGGCCAAATGTAGGGTGCCGTACAGGGACATCTTCTTCGTCCCAGTATCAAGAAACCGAAACCATGCTAACCCCACCCGATGAATTATCTCCTTCCCTCCCGAAAAACGGGTGACCCCAAAAACGATCACCCCAAGGTCAAAGACGCATAAAGCCAAGCATCGAAGCGGTTTCGATTGACATGTTTCACGCAACCAGCATACGTATCGATATCCGTCATATAGCCTGGACTTGCCACCGCCTTGTATCCTGCTCCTAATATTCTAGGTTTCACCGTATTCTTTATCAGCGCTCTTCTGGACCGTGCGCTATGCAACGAAGAAAAATCGCAGTAGCATGCCTATCCCTACTCCTAGTAGGTCTAGCAATGCCAACCACCAACATCAACAACGCACATGCCTTCACCAGCGGACACAATTCGGTCACAATCAGCAACGTACTTACCGGCTTCGTATCTCCAACAAACGTAGGATCCGGAACTGTCGCTCAGGCAGGCACAAGCATTTCCGTAATCGCGGTCGTGCAAGCCAGCATTCCACAGCCCGTCTCACCTACCACCACATACACACGGAACGTCACTATCGGCTTCAAGGGCGACTGGATGCCCGTCTACCAGAACGCCAGTATCATCCAACTGACATCCGGCCAAATCAGCTCCGTGACTCTATCCGTCGCTCTCCCGTCGGCAGGGTCGGTTAGCCAAGGGCACGCTTGGACCGTGGAAATATGGGATGGTCCCGCCACAGGCACCGTCGCGAGTTGCACTGTAGGCGACGCGGAAAACTACGCCACATCGGGCACTCCCAAGTCTTGCTTCCCCCTGGCAAGCGGTACACTCAGTATCCTGACCGGCGACCAGTACTCGGCAGCGCAAGCTCGAAACGCAGCCAATAATATACTTAGCACCCTCGTCGTGGGCGGTTTCCCCATCCTGTCCAACTCGGCCGCGGAGGCTCAGGTGGCTCAGGCGAACTCTGAGCTTAGTCTCGGGGACCAGAGCTGGTCAAGCGGTGACTTCGGAGGAGCTAAGACTCACTACCAGAACGCTCAGAACGATGCTAACGCAGCGCTGGCTACCCAGGTAAACCTTGGAGGTGGCGCGACCAACGCAGGAATTGTGAGCACAATCCTCGCTGGAACTGGAACTGCACTATTCGGCATTGGTGGCCTACTAGCAGGCATCGGCGGCTTCTTCTATCTGCGACGTAAACCTAAAGCATAAACTCCCCAATAGCCCCGTCTTTTTTTTAGCGGGGGAACAATTTTCTCTCTTGAGATCGATTCTCAACTTCCGTAATCGTTGCTTAGATTAGCTTCTTTTGGTTCGTGCCTTACTTGTATTATAGCATGTCTGGATTGAATCCTTCAGTGTATCCTCCACGCTAGACAGTGCCAAGACTAGCGTGGAGCGTCTGCAGTTCAAAGGACCTCGCCGAAACCAAAAGAGTTACGGGAAACCTATGCGCACGCGACCCCGAATACAGCCAACAGGATCCTGATCTAAATCGGGATCCCGGACTCTCAAGACTAGGGAAAGACAACGGAGACTACAGCTCAGAACTCAGACCAGAAGCTTCTTCAAAGAATCGATCTACCCATTTTCATCGGAGGCCTGGTCGCGGGCTTCCTCGCCCTTGGCAGCGAGCCCTGGTGGACGCTCACAAGCCCGACAAACGGTCACGTTTTGTCAATACAAGTTTCCCCGTTCTACCTCCAGATCGCTGCCA
>VBBV01000136.1 GCA_005883695.1 Candidatus Bathyarchaeota archaeon
ATAGACGGAGTTGTAACAGGAGCCGTTGCCAGCGACTATCAGAAATCTCGGATCGACCAGATCTGTGAAACTTTAGGGCTCAAGAGTTTCGCTCCACTCTGGCATAAGGATCCAAAGCTCCTTGTAAACGACCTGAAAGTCGCCGGCTTCAAGATCATACTCTCGGGTGTCGGAGCGGCAGGTCTGGACGAGTCCTGGCTGGGGCAGGAACTGACAGACGAGCGATGGTCCACACTGGAGAAACTGTCGAAAAAACATGGGATACATTTGACGGGCGAGGGAGGCGAGTACGAAACCTTCGTCATTGACGCTCCACACTTCAAGGAGCGGGTGGGTATCAAAAAGGGTCACAATAGGTGGGACGGACAAAGCGGTTACCTGGTTATCGAACAGGCTTCACTACAACATAAGCCGGCGAACTGAGGCGCTGACCCCTTCCTCGATCTTCGCAGGATCCAACCTAGCGTATTTCTTGTTTTTCATCAGAACCTTACCGTCCACTATTGTTGTATCTACGTTGTAGCCGCTCGCAGAGTAGACGAGGTCTGAAATTACCGTCGCTTTTCCGTGGATAGGCATCATATTGGGCTCCTTCAGATCGACGAGAACAAGGTCAGCTCGTTTGCCTTTCTCTATGCTACCGATTTCCTTCTCTTTCCCAATCGCACGAGCACCATCGATGGTAGCCATATCGAGAACCTTCTGGGCACTGGCGACTGTCGGATCCCATCTGTGTGCTTTGTGAGCGAGAGCACAAGCCTTCATTGTGTCGAACATGTCAAGGCTGTTGTTGCTCGCAGGTCCATCAGTTCCAAGCCCCACTCGGACCCCTGCCTCCCACATCTCCTGCAACGGTGCCACGCTACCTCCCGCGAGCTTCATATTGGAAACCGGGCAGTGAGCGACTCTAACGCCACGCTTTCCGTACAGTTTGACTTCGGGCTTCGTCAGCCAGACTGAGTGAGCGGCCAGAACTCTATCGCTTAGAAAGCCGATCTTGTCTAGATAATCAACTTCGCGCGACTTCTTGTCCCGCTCGAACTTCGCCTGTTCCCCGCGAGTTTCGGCGATATGGATGTTCACCAGTACATTTGCTTTCTCAGCTTCCTTTCCACACCAGAGAAGCGTCTCCTCACTACAGGTGTAGGGAGAGTGAGGACCGAAAGCGAACGAGATTCTGGGGGACTTCATCGCCCGGACGTGCTGTAGCAGCTTCAAGGAGTTTTTTCGCTCCCTTTCTTTGCCCTCTTGAGTGGGCGGGTCGATCATTCCATAGGAGAGTATTCCTCTAAGCCCTGCTTCCTCTGTAGCCTTGGCCACATCTTCCATGTGAAAATACATATCAACGAAACACGTGGTTCCGGTTCTCGTCATCTCCATCGCGCCTAGAAGGCCGCCATAGTAGCACATTTCGCCAGTGAGTCGTTTTTCAAGAGGCCAGATCTTCTTCTCCAGCCACTGCTGAAGTTCGAGATCGTCAGCATATCCCCGAAAGAGAGTCATGGAAAGATGCGTATGAGTATTGATCAGACCCGGAATCAACACTTTACCTCTACAGTCAATAACTTCGTCTTTCCCTGACCCTTGAGTTATTCCCATATCTCGAATGGTCCCATTGTCATCAATGCTAACAGAGGAGTTCCGTAGAACCTCACGATCGGCGTTTTGGGTGATCACCCAGTCGCAACCTTTCAGGAATAGTCCCACGAATTCTACGCCTCTGCGCGAAGCTGGGTTTGAGAATGGACTCCTTTTGAAGGCTTGTAGGACGCATCTAGAAGGGCCCTAAGGCTCAGAGCCTTGGATTTGCCAATTCCAGCTCCGACTGCCATCTCCGTTACGGAAGCACTGAATGTCCGCCTGAGAGATCCAAAATGGGACAGCAGTTGTTCGGCAGTGCGAGGTCCGACGCCAGGCACAGATCCAACAATGGATTCCTGAAGGCGTTTGATATCCTCTGACCTTGGCTTACGTACGACAAGGGGCGGTGGCCCATGGCGGCCTTTGTAGCGACCTCCCTTACCGAGAGTGATCAAGAACTCTGCGGTCTCTTCTGGATCTCGCGTGAAAAAACAATGCATGTCAAAATCTAGGACGGCAGAAATCAGCGCGCCCCATAGAGAACGCGGGTTCCTAGCTCTCTTGAGCTCATTTTCCAGGTTACCTTCGACGACTAGAATCTTATCTCTGTAGGACTCGCCTATCCTATAGGCTTGGTCGAATAGCCTCCCGCTGAATAATGAGGAGACGAAGTCACGGGTGGATTTTCGTTCCACGGCATATTCTCCAACTATGTAATCAGCCACCTCAAGGATCCTGTATTCCACAGAAGCTCCCTTTGACCGAAGCTGGTCAGGAACCCCCGACGCTTTCTCCCTCTCATCAACGGCTATTCTAACCATTTCGGGTCTGGAATCGCAGAGTGTCGGCACAACAAAAGACTATCCAATCAGATGGAGACCAAAATCGGGTTTGGAAGGTCGTGTGTTGTTTTAGGCTGTGGTTTCGCGAGAGAGTGTTTTTTCTTGGAAAGGGTTCTGTAAAGTCTCCAGTTGGTTGTTCGTCCGTACAAAGCTGTAAAAAT
>VBBV01000137.1 GCA_005883695.1 Candidatus Bathyarchaeota archaeon
TATCCCTCCTTGACAACGGGGGAAAGCACGGATACGAGATCATGCGAGAACTGAAGACTAAGACCGGCGCCCATATCGGCGCAGGCACGCTTTACCCTCTTCTCTACGAACTGGAAGAGCGCAGACTAGTCGCAGGCGAATGGATGTCGCCAACACGAAGAAGCAGAAGAGTCTATAGAATTACAGACCAGGGAGAGAAGTATCGCGACCAATCCTTCTACGGAATAGACAAACTGTTGAGATCTTCGGTCTCGAACTCGAACCACTAATTTGATACTCTCTTCGACGGTTCTGCAAGTCGAGTAATCTCGGCGGGTTCGCCGATTATCGCCTCGCAGAACCGATCCCCCTTCCCTTGACAGGAGACTTCCAGCGACTCACATTTTCTGCCGAACGTCTGCTCCATTGCGCCGGTGAGAATCCCACGGCCGAAATGGCAGACCGGAGTCTTGCCTTTTCTGTTTCTTACTGAGACCCCATTTGTCCAGCGTATTCTAGCCATCTTTTTCGCAAGGTCAACATCGACTATCGTAAGTTTTCCCCATCCGCCGAGCGTGCCTAGGCGCTCGGCAATCTTCTGGATATCGCCTTGGCTCTTGATATCTAGGCCGGATTTTTTCGCCATGCTCATGTACTTTGCCCCACCTTGCTTTCCGATACTGTACTGGAAGCTAGTGGCGGTGATCGGTCCGAAACTCTCAGTCAGCCGGTCTTCGATTGAGTGAATCAATGCGACGGGGATGAAGAGGAACCGTTCGTTGTAGGCGGTGATTATTCCCTTGGCCTCATCGATGTCTAAAGCCTGCAATACTTTGCGGAGGCGATCAGGCTTGGTGGCAGTGCCCAGAGGCGTTTCCCGAAGTCAAACAGTTAGCCTGCTTAAATTGCCTTGCGAAAAGTCGTGAACACTCAACAAAAATTCCCTCGACTTATTCGAGGCCTCACGAGCGTCAGAGACGCAATAGTACCATTAGGTTTGGTCTGGGGACCGGCTAGCAATCGGGTGGTATCCTGAGACTGTCAGATCATATGGAAGAATGATCAGCGCGAGTATCGTTGCAGTCCGAAGAATAGGATACCTTTTGGAGGTCGAAGAGAGTTCAACTTATTTTGGTTCCTGCTTCGCCGGCTCCTGTTGCGTGGATCTCTGTCCGTTGTTTCTGTGCCCCTTCGAGAAGAGGTTTCGGACCCTCCCCAGTAGTCTGCTTCGAAGACTGTCCTTGTGTCCCAGCAACCTCTTCTCCCAGTCAACTCTTATGATGAGGTACGCGGTGGAGATGACTAGTGCAGCTGACACGATCGATGCGTAGACGTTTTCTCCAAAGAACTGGTCGACCGGTTGCCTCAATTGCCTCGCGACGTAGAGGACAGACAGAATCCAGACGAATTTTCCAGTATACAGAGCTAGGTAAGATTTGAGAGGGCTGTATCGAATGATTCCCATAGGAATGAAAGCGGCGTCAACTAGTGGAGAGGCTGCGAAGAGGACTCCTACCAGGAAAGTGCTTCCACCCAAGAGTTTTCGGAGAGAGTCAAACCTCTCCTGTTTACGAATCGCTCGTCGAGCCCCATATCCGAGAGCATAGCTGACAAGTTTTCCGGTGGCCGCTCCAAGGGCCGCGATGGCTGCGATCTGAATGATTCCAAGATAGCTTTCATCCAGAACGACCCCGATTACTACTACTAGGTAGGGCGTTGGAAAGAAGGGGATGAGATTACCGGCAATACTGACAACAAAGACGAATAATAGCGTGGCGAGAAGACCCGAAGGGTGGGTGGACAAGAAGCCGATTACCCATCCAATCAGATCGACCAAGATGCCAGATCGATCAAGTTCTATTAGGCTGGGGGTTGAAAAGCTATCTGGCGGGACACTTAGGTGAACTCGCGAGGAGAGAAAGTTTCTTCTGAGCGGAATCGTAATCTCGGGTAACCGTGGTTGGAAGGGTCTAACAAGATGAGGATGAAGGACGTATACTCGAAGAAGATCACCTCAGAAGAGGAACAGGGTGGTTATGTGATTGTCCTGAAAGACAGGCTCTCCTTCTTCCCGAGGTTGGGCCGGAGATTCCAGATGATGCAGAACGGCCGTTCGCGGAGAGCCATGGTCGAGTCCTATCCCTGCTCTTGCAGAGGGCCCGAGCTTCCCCACTCGCACTTTTTCGTCAGGGTCAAGGCTTTGAGGTCAGGCGACAGGGTTACGATTCGGAAGGATTCGAAGACCGGGACCCGCTATCTTCTCCAGGTCGAAAACCATCCTCGAAGAAACGTCTGAAGCTCTATAATCAGAAGAATAAGAAACAGCCCGAGGATAGTACGTTCATGGCAGAGATCACTTTCTACGGGGGAGCAGGGGAGATCGGTGGAAACATGATCCTCGTCGGTGACGGAGACTCGAAGATCATGCTGGATTTCGGCATGAGCCTGGGAGAAAGGGGACGATTCTTCTCCGAACCCTTCCTGTCACCTAGAAACGAAAGCGGGCTGATCAGTCTCGGAATCATCCCCGACGTCGCCGGCCTCTACAAGGGAGAAGGGGAAATGCCTGCGGACGCTGTCTTCCTTAGCCACGCCCACATCGACCATTCAATGTCCATCTCTCTCCTCAACCGCCAGATACCGGTTTACTGTGGCGAGACCACGAAAATGATTCTGGAGACTTTGTCGGAAGCTCGTCCAGGAGGTTTCGAGAACGATCTTGATGGGATCCAGTTCAAGACTTTCCAAACTGGGGACCGGATGAAAATGGGACGGATAGAGTTGGAGCCGGTTCATGTGGACCATAGCATGCCCGGATCCTATGGGTTCATACTTCACACGTCGATAGGGACCCTCGCGTACAGCGGCGATTTCAGAGCCCACGGGCCCAGGTCCGACATGACACAGGATTTTTCGGAAAAAGCCGAGAAGTCGAACCCAGAGCTGTTTCTCTGCGATTGACCATGTGGTTCGGAAAACGAACGGGCTGGTTCTCGCAAATTTTTCGACCGCAGACGTGGATAGGTTGAGAACGTTTTACGAGATTGCCAAGAAGAACAACAGGGTACTAGCGGTCTCGCTGAGACAGGCGCATCTGCTGCAAGCACTTGTCAAAGACAAACACCTGACCATTCCCGATATCTCTCACGACCCCAACATCGTCGTCTACCAGCGAACGAAAAAGACCTACTATAGCTGGGAAAAGGAGGTCATGAAGAATAGCACGGTGAGGACATCGAAGGATGTCAAGGAAACGCAGGGAAAGTTCATTCTAGCTGCCAGCTCCTATGATATGAACGAGGTCTTGGACATCAAGCCTGATGCAGGTGGGGCGTTCATCAACAGCAGCTCGGAACCGTTCAACGAGGAAATGGAGATCGACCACGAAAGATTCGTCAACTGGCTCAATCATTTCGGACTGCCAATGTACCAGATTCACAGCTCGGGACACATGATGCCCACGGAGCTGCGAGAGACGATCGCCAAGATCAGTCCCAAGACACTTGTCCCGATCCATACAGAGCAACCACACCTCTACGAACTCTTCATCAAAGACCTGTGCAAAGTGCACCAGCCCATCAAGGGATCAACCTGGAAGGTGGAATAGACAAGCGCCCAGACCGAGCGTGAAAACGGGCAGAATCTACCGACATTTCAAGGCGTCCAACGGGGAGAGCGTGACTCTGCGAGCGTTGAAGTGGGAAGACCTCGACGATTGTGTAGCTTTCATCAACGATCTGGTCGGTGAGAAGAATACTGAGCCGAACCTCGGAATAATCGCTGACAGAAAACAGACAAGGGAAGAAGAGGCGAAGTGGCTCGCCAACCAGCTAACTGGAATAGAAAGCGGGAGCATCGTAAGCGTTGTCGCGGAACTGGGTGGAAGATTAGCTGGAAACAGCTCAGTAACGAGAGGGTCCTATGAAGACACAAAACATCACGGATACCTTGGAATAGCCATCTCAAGGAAACATAGGGATCGGGGAATAGGCCTGGAGATGATGCGCACACTGGTCAAGGAATCCGGAAAGCCGGACTGAAAACGATCGAATTAGAAGTCTTCGCGAACAACCCACGCGCGATCCACGTGTACGAGAGGACAGGCTTCAAAGAGGCAGGCAGGATACCGAAGAAGATGCTAAGGAATGGCAAGTTCATTGATAGTATCGTGATGGCCAGGGAACTGTGAGGCTCAGAGCTGCCTTCTTACAATTGCGAAACGTTCTAGCTGGCGATGGATTTTGAATCCTGCTTTGAGGTACATGCTCAGGGCTCCCTTGTAATTCTCTTCGGCCCAAGGAGTCTCCCAGGCTCGCTTGACCGGGTTAGTCGTAGGATAACCCTCCGCGATGTGTAACCTCTCTCGACGGAACTTGTCACAAGCAGCACTCAAAAGCGCCGTTCCGACTCCCCTTCCTCTATGTCCAGGAGCTACGAGGAAGCACATGACCGAGCCGACTGGCTCGGAGGGATCGTCGTCGACGGTAGCATATCTCCGCATGTTTAGGAAGTTAGACCGAGACTGTGCGTTGCACCAACCAACCACTCTTCCCTCTGCTATGGCTAGCAAGCCGTGGGCTTTGCCTGATCTGATTCGTTCGGCCCGAGCTTCTCGATGAGCAGGCCCAAATTTGGTGGTAGAGTCCCAATTATCCCCGGGCGTGTCGTAGAATCCACAATAGCAACCGGACCATTCCGGAAAATCGGTAAAGGCTTCCTTATCGAAGACCCGAAGGTAGTCGTCTAGTTGTTCCGGCGTTAGCTCTCGAACTTCAACCTTCAGCGCTCGACTCATAACTAACTCACGGACCGCTATGAGAGTATAAGAGCCATCTTTGAGGGAGACGTTAGAAAAAATAGAGAATTAACCCTTCGACTCGTCGTCTGGAACAGTCTGTCTCGACTTGAAGGTGGTAATCACAACCACTGCGATGACTATGACTGAAGAAGCAAGCAGCGTTCGTAGTGTCAGCTGTTCGCCCGCAAGGAAGTAGCCTAGGAAGACGGCCACGACTGGGTTGACGTATGCGTAAGTGGAGACTCTCGCGGTTGTCGTCTTTGTTAGGAGCCAGACGTAGGATGAGAAGCCTATCAGGGAACCGAATACTATCAGATAGATGAACGAGACAAGCGATAGAAACGATACGTTACCGGGCTGAAAACCAGCCAATTCTTGGGAGATCAATGACGCCACGAGGAGGAGGGCTCCGCCGGCTAAC
>VBBV01000183.1 GCA_005883695.1 Candidatus Bathyarchaeota archaeon
CGTCAGGCTTGGGCACGCAGTTAGGCTCCTGCTGGTATTTGTGGCGCGACTGGTTCTTCGACTATGATCCGGGTTTTCATCGGGAGTTTTGTTCCAGCTACTTCGCATGCTTTCTTTGCGGTTTCGACGCCGTCTTCGGGAACGTAGATGATTATGATTGACTGGCCGTTTTCGACTCTGGCTGCTCGGCCGGTGGGTTTTCCGAAGGCTCGCCGCATTCCTTCCTGCAGCCTGTCGGCTCCGGCGGTGGCGATCATCTTGTTTTCTCGCAGGATAATATGTGGGTACACGCACAGCTGTAACCGATATCCTGTTTCTCCCCACCTGTCGGTTAGAATCTTGTTTGCGGATACACGGGCTGATTCTAGGGCGTTGTGGCGGATCTGCACGTGTTCTTTGGCGACAAGATGGATTTTTCGGGCGAACTGGGTGGATAGGTCTCCCATGTTGAACTTAGAAACCTTAGGCGCTGGTGACCCGTGGATGTATTTCATCCGGGTGAAGGCCTGGCCCGACGGGGAACGATAGTTGCGACCCTTCATGAGCAAATACCATACCGGCATTAGCTGAGGGTGCTAATGAGGATTGTTGCGCCAACTGGCTGAAATGAATCCGGAGATTCCGTACTATGCCGATTTATTCACGATTTGCCGCCGACGAAGCAACCTGTTTTGGCTTAGCTTTCCGGGAAGCTCTTCCATAACTCGGAGCAAGGAGCCCAGTATGCGTACTCTATCCTGGGCCTACTTACTGCAACCAAGGAGAAAATTCGCCTATTATTCGCCAAGATCTCAATTAACTATTCTTTCAAGCGTTATTTTTCACAGCGACCACCGGGGGGTAGTCGATTCTCTCGCGCCTCTTCCCTCCACTAAAACGCCTAGCAGCTAGGCTTCCCTGCTCTTGATTCTTAGCTGGTCAAACAGGCTCGGCTCCAGATCCTTTATCGTCGGAATGAACGCCCTAGCCCGAGAAACCTCATCCAGATCAACCTTGCAGATCTGAAACTCCTCCACATCATACTTGCACTGGGCAAGGACCGAGCCATTAGGCGCTATGACCCTACTTCCACCCCAGAACTGCAAACCCTCCTCAATACCAACACGGTTGACGTAAGCGAGATAGACAGCGTTCTCCATCGCCCGGCTCAGACAGAAGCCCTCGAAAAACCTCCGACGCAACCCAGGACTAGCGGATATGCAGATGATCAGTTGTGCGCCCTGCAAGGCCTGCAAGCGAGTCAGCTCAGGAAAATAGAGATCATAACAGATGTTCAAAGCAATGGTTCCAAAGGATGTCTCGAACACCGGTGCTTCTTGTCCCGGACGATAATACCGACGTTCCTCGAAAACAGAGTGCGTTGGAAGATGGATCTTCCGGTACTTCCCAATCAAGCCTTTCGGGCCGACAAGCACCGCGGTGTTGTGAATTACTCCCTTGACCTCGCTCTCCTCGGGCATGCCGAAGATGATGTGAACACCGTGCTCCTTCGCCATGCTCTCAACCTTCCGCGTGGTGGGACCCGGGATCGACTCTGCCAGATGAAAGACCTCGTCCTTCATGGTATAGCCCGTCAGATGGAGCTCAGGAAAAATCAGCAGATCGACATTCTTCTTTCGAGCCTTGGATGCCTGTTCCGCGATCAGCTTCAGGTTTCGCTCTTTGTTTCCGACTTTGGGACCGGTTTGGGCGAGTAGGAGGCTAACAGGCTTCGTCAATGCTCACCTTGCGTGGATTCCGGCTCGTTTTCGGCATATAGACCTGCCTAACGGCTCGTAATAGCCCCCGTCCGCCGTTCAAGGTTACAGTACGGCTTTATGACGCTCAGCCCGTTCCCGCATCGTTTCACACCCTCAAGGAGGGAATGAATTGCTCTTCACAAGGCTAGCTCGTACTATCATCAAGCACAACCGGGCGGTCTTCGTAATCTGGCTAGTAGCTCTCGCGCTAAGCGTCCCAGCCATTCTCCAAGTCCAGAGCGTCATCGTCTACACCGAGACAGCCTACAACCCTAAGACCTCGGAGTCGAGCATCGCTCAATCCATAGTCAGCAAGGAGTTCAGCATCAGCCAGGGCAATAGCGTCGTTGTGGTAATCACATCAACGGATGTGCGAGGCAACGACGTTCGCGACTTTACTCTAACGCTCAACAAGACCCTGCATAACGACCGGACAATCACAAATCTAACCAATGTCACAAGCATCTACGACATCTACTACCAACTGCTCGTCGGGTATACTAACGAGGTTCATCTCCAGCTCTATCAGGAAAAGAATCTGACCAGTCTTTCAACCTCTCTCGAATTCAGCATACCCACAATATACGTGAACCAGTGGACAACGCTCGTATATTCTGGGCCTTTCAGCATAAACCAGTCACAGGTCGCCGTGTACAACCAAAAAGCCAACCAGTCCGCATGGCCGATCATATCTTCGCAAACCCCCCAAGCCTACCAGCCAATCGCTCTGGCATACGAGAATCTGTTCTACCAATCATGGAACAAG
>VBBV01000181.1 GCA_005883695.1 Candidatus Bathyarchaeota archaeon
GGGCGCAGCCTTTCTCGTCGATCCGGAGCTCGACAGCCCCGGTCGGCGCGCCCATGATGTCTATTAGCTCTGCGACGTCGTTGGGTACTCGGAGGTATGCTGATTGTTTGATGAATAACGGTTTCACGCTCTGGGTCAAGTCACATCTTCCAAAGGAGTAATTGTATGAACGTCGAGTTCGGGGTTTTGGAACTCAATATCGTGTGCATTGGACCTTTTGGGAATAAAGGGTGTGCGTGTTCGTGTCTGCTCCGGCTTCGTTATGGAGAATCATAGCCGGCTGAAGCGTTTCTGATCCCCTTTCACCATTATCCTCCTCGTGAGACTCGCCCATTATCAGCCCTGATCTCGAATCTGGGACATGGCTAAAATTTCGCCTAGAATTCGTTCGGGAATCGTCCATGATTTCCCGTCTCTTTGCCTTTTCATCTAAGCCAGGATTGTGCCCTGATCAGCCTGTCTCACCCGAAATCGCTGCCGGACAGAAAATTTTCTCTAGATCGCGACGCAAGAGCAGTGGAGCGGAAAGTCAAGGATGACGAGAAACTGCCATTATCCTCCATCCGAACCTGTCTGTTTCCGACGTCCAGTGCGAAAGTACCCTGCACGCCCCGACTACCCCCCTGCTGAATGGGGAAACTGCAAGCTACTATTACCTGTCATAGCTAGTAACGTGCGGCTTTAGTTCGGTCACACCCTCCCGTCGCACGGTCAAACGATTCCGATAATACGTCAGTAGGACCGGTGACTGAGCTTAGCAACGATACTAGCTGTTCAATCCTTCAAAGGTGGAACAGGGAAGAGCACGATAAGTGCCAACCTCGCGGCCACCCTCGCCCGGCTGGGAAAGAGGGTTGCAGTGATCGATCTTGACTTGGAAGGGCCGGGATTGCATGTGATCTTCGGAATCTCCGACGGAGAGATCAGGGCGACCATAAACGATGTTCTCCAGCGTTCCATTCCCATCAAAGACGCCGTTCTCGATCTAACCCCCAGGCTCGGAATCGAATCAGGATGCCTCCTCTTCTGTCCCGCTGGACATAAGGTCGAAGAGATCCTCAAAATAGTCGACACGGGTTTCAACCTCAGCCGATTCAAGGCAGTCCTCTACAATCTGGCCACGGAATACCGGCTCGACTATCTCTTAATCGACAGCCACCCCGGAATAGAAAAGGACACAATCCTCTCCATGGCGGTCTGCGACGTAGTCGTACTCTTGTCCCGGGTTGACCACCAAGACATGTTCGGAAGCGGCGTAATGAACGAGGTTGCGAGCCAGTTGAGGAAACCTGTAGTCTTGATACTCAACATGATACCTAGCAGCGTGGGAGAGAATGAATCTAAGAAGATCGGAGAGAAAATAGCAGGCCTCTTCAACCTCCAAGTCCTAACAGCCCTCCCCTTCAATTCCGATGTGTTCGAAAACCTCAGCAGAGGAGTATTCGTTCTAGAACACCAGAAAGATCCCTTGACTAGGAAGTTCACAGAGATGGCCGAAAATATGATTGCGATCATCGAACAGTCGCGGGAAGTCCCAGAGACTTCTGATAACGGGCCTAACAGGCAAGCTGTCGGCTAGTTCCCGAGATTATCGTCAGACACCTTCTCGAGACAACCTCGAGGATTCCTCGTTTTTCCCGCAAGATCCGACCCTACTATGGGATCGGATCGATTTGAGTGATTCCGGTGTCTTGACCGTTTTTCTTCTTTACAATCGTTCTCTCAAACTGGCTAGAATAAGCTAAAGTTCAATCCTGTTCCTGAACCAAGGTTGCGAGTCCCACTGGAGACCTAGTTTGCTTCCAAAGTTTCTATAACCCCCAATCTTTCCCCATAAGCCGGTTTCACCTTGAGCTACCAGTTGGCAGACGAGTACTTCCAGCGGATACACCAGATCATGTCGCTACTAGACGATGAGAACGTGGAGATTATTGGTGCGATGAAGAAGTTCGGACCTCGAAACCTTCAGTCTATCGCCCGAAAATCTGGCGTACCATACCCGACCGTCTACACACGCGTCAATAAGCTCGGAACCCAGGGACTGCTCGACACGTGGACCTATCCTAACCTCGCCAAGATCGGGTTGGCCCGTTCAATGGTTCTACTAACTCCCTCCCCAGGTCGGGAGGTTACAGCTAGCGAAGCTCTGAAGATCCCCGGCTACTGGCTATGGATCGCAAGATGCACAGGTGAGTGCAACGGGTACTACTCACAGCACGCGGTCCCCGTCGAAAACCGACAAGACTTTGTTCAGTATCTCGATCAGATAGTCTCATCTGGCCTGGCCACGAGCTATCGGATCTTCTGGCTGGGCGACTACCACTCTCACATTCCCAATTTCGAGTACTACGATTTCAAGAAGAGAGCCTGGAGATTCGACTGGCCAGCTTGGCTCAGCCTGTTTACCAAGGGCAAGGCGCAGAGTGTCCCTGAGGAGAAGGAGTCATCGAAGGATGACTTTGACAAGAACGACCTATTGATCCTCAAAGAACTGATGATGGATGCTCGAAAGAAGCTCTCCGAACTCTCGCAGATGATTGGCATGACCCTTCCCGCAGCGAAGTATAGGTTCGACAACCTCGCCCGGCGAGGATTCCTACAAGACTACGTCATCCAAGTCCTGCCCTATCCGCCGGAGATATCGGACCTCTACGAGGTTCGGTTGGATTTCGGCGAACATAGGGCGATGATCGCAAAAGAGAACTTCTTCAAACGACTACCGTTCGTCTTGAACTACTCACGAATCAACGGAACCAACTCGATAACCACCAGAGTCTACCTCCCCAGAACAGAGGTCAACAATCTCTTGACGCTACTATCCGCTCTCGTCAGAGGCGGCGCAATAGATCGGTTCTCGTACATGCTGCTGGACCATATGACCATCCAAGCACAGACCTTCCACTACAAGGCTTTCGACGACAAGTCAGGATGGCGTTACGACAACCACGAATACCTTGCCGCTCTCCGCAAGCTTGCATCAGCCCTCGACAAGGCTGAAGCTTCCCCTGTAACCTTCCAACCCTCGAAGGGCCTAACGGTCACGATGATGTAGCAGCGTTCTCGTTAAAATCGACTTGGTTTTTGAGACTGGTTCAGCCCTAGCATCAGCTATTGAAAGCTGGGGACAAGCCCAGTTTGGAAGATGACTTGCATACCATCCTCCTTGTCGAAGGCGGATGACACTTTCCTCAGCTGTTCAA
>VBBV01000182.1 GCA_005883695.1 Candidatus Bathyarchaeota archaeon
TAGCGTGTATTGGAATTGCTTGTCAAACTGGGCTGTGAACTGGTCGTTGGGTAAGGTGTAATTGAATACCATCTGGGGAGTTGTCATGTTTGCAGTTGGAAACCATTGCGTTCCGTGCCAGACCCACTCGGCACGTGAGTCCCAGAGGTAGCGGGCACCAGATGGCGTGCCGCTGATCGTTAGGGAGAGGACTTCAAGTGAATGGGTCGTTCCATTGGTAAAGGCGAAGAGGTGAGGCAGAGCGAATTCTAGGGCGTTGTTTCCGTCTTCTCGAACTATTACCGAGCCCTCTGTGCTAGGCACATTGGTCTGCGCATAGAGATAGCAAGTGGGTGGCGTTCCCGGTTTACACCCCTGAATCGCGTGGACGTTAGTGATGAATAGGGGAGTGAGTATGGCTGCGACGATAAGGGTGAGAACTGTGATAGTCCCTCTTGATCTCATGATAATCCTCCCTTGGAGTCAAGGGAAGTTCGAATTGCTGAGTTTAGAACGTCTTGAACCGTGCGATGGCAGGTGAGAGTACTAGAACCCTTTAGAGCTAATCAACTTCAAGCGCCCCGAAATTCAGGAAAGCTGCATTGTGAGTCGGAAGAAGCCCCCTATCGAAGTCGATAGGTCAGTAGCGATTCTGAGTGGGTCATCGCGCTCTTATGAAGAGTGTTCCTCCTTCTCTCTTTTCGCAGACGAAGTCTTCCTGGCCTTGATTAGATTAGCTCTCTCGTCTTATTCCCCGGGGCATTTTGGACTATTTGCGTTTGTAGGGGCGAGAAAGGTAGAAAGCGTCGGACGGCTGACGCGGTTCTGATCGTCGTGGGGAGTAGTTGCATTACGAGTCTGCGGGAGGCTTACTCTGGCCCTCCGAACCGGGTTCCTCTCGCGATATCAGGACTGGTCTGGATCGTCGCTCAGCTTTCTTGGATAGTTCCGACCTGAATAGAAAGTTAGATATTGAGGGTTCCCATTAGAAGTTCCGTCGGGCATTGGAACTAGGGGACCTAGAAGCGGCAGTTCTGGGAAGCGTTGTACGGCTTGGCAGAGCCTCTGCTAGAGAGGTTGCCCAGGACCTTCATTCTAGTCGCGGGCTCGCTTACACTACTATCAGTACCACGCTAGATCGGCTGTTCAAGAAGGGTATTCTGACCCGCGACGAGGCCGTTGGAAGAGGAGGGTCCCGATACGTTTACCGGCTTTATTCGGAGGACAAGGTGAAGGGTCGGGTCGTCAAAGGGTTTGTCGATAGGTTGCTCACGGCTTTCGGACCGAGCATAATTTCCACCTTGCACGACTACATGGATGAGATTCCGAAGGATGAGCTGAAGAGGCTGGAGGAAAAAGTTCGAAGGGAGTCCGGGCAACGATAAGCCTGGAACTCTACTCTGTCTACTTTCTTTCGCGAGCGACTCTTGGAATCGTAGCCGCCGTCTTAGTAGTCCAAGCCTTCTGTTTCCTTGCTTACCGATCGAATGCTGGGAATCCTTTGCGAAGATCGAGACTGCTCTATCCGATTTTATCCTCTTCTGTTTTCTTTTGGTCGTTTCTTGGGACTAGCTTTGTGGTGTGCACTCTTTTCCTCAACATGTATGAGTGGCAGCCGCAACGAGTGATAGAACTCGTGCTTGGAAGCTCGCTGCTTGCATCTATAGGAATCGCGTCTTTATTGTCGCTAATTGCGCGAAGATACGCGTTCCCTAGGATGATGGAAGGCATGATTGCAGGAACATCCTCAGGCTCTATAATGAGCGAGACATTTGCAGATCTTTGCGGAAAAATGAACATCCGAGGAGTCGACCTAAGAGAAGCAACAGTTGGAAACGCATTTTCCTTGGATAACAAGGGACTGAAAGTCGTGGCGGTATCTCCAGAACTGGTCTCGTCTATGCCCCAAGCAGAGGTTGAGGCGGTCATTGCTCACGAACTCTCCCACTTGAAGAACAATGATTCCCTAGAAAAGGGACTCGCTAGATTGGCAAAATTGGCCTTTGCTTTTGATCCAACTCTCCATCTTGTTGAGGCGGCAGTCCATAGGGAACGAGAGCTCTTGGCCGACCTGTCCTCGGTCAAGTACACTCAAAAGCCATTGGCCCTGGCATCCGCTTTGTTGAAGGTTCACTCAGCATTTCAAGCCGGCTCACCCGGACCCGGTGCCGGATTGTTTGTGGGCCACAAAGGAAGAGGCTTGCTCAGCAGGTATCCCGACCTTGACCGGAGAATCCAACTATTGATCGACATGTCCCGTGAGATGAAGCCGCAAACGATTCCCGCCTGAGGAAACGCTCTTTTATAGCTTCATCCAGTTTGGAATGCGGACTTGACAGTTCAGATTCAGAAGTACAAGATGCTGATTGGCGGAGAATGGAAGGACAGCTCAAATGGGGCTGTTTCATTAGTTCTTGATCCTTCGAACAACGAGGTTGTCGCCGAAGTTCCACGAGCCACGAAACAAGATGCGAAGGCTGCAATCGAAATTGCGAGGACGACGCTCGAATCTGCGGGCTGGGTTGACATCGATCCCAGTAAGAGAGGGCGTCTCCTTACCAAGCTCACAGGTCTAGTCCGAGAGAATTCAGACCAGCTGGCAAAGCTTGAGACTCTGAGCGAGGGGAAGACTCTCCGAGAGTCAAAGGGAGATGTTGCCTGGGCGGCCAGGGCATTCGAGTACTGGGCCGGATTGGCAGACAAGGTTGAAGGAGAGACCATACCGGTTCCTCCAAGGCGGTTGAATTACACTCTCCGGGAACCGTTAGGTGTAACTGTGCACATTGTTCCTTGGAACTATCCGATTGCGCTGGCTGCGAGAAGTTTGGCACCGGCTATTGCCGCGGGGAACACTGTCGTCGTGAAGCCATCTGAAATTACGCCTCTTACAGCTATTATGCTGGGAGATCTGGCGCTAAAGGCCGGCATTCCCAAAGGTGTCGTCAACATTGTGACTGGATCGGGCGCTGAAGTTGGCGGAGCACTTGTCTGTCACTAGAGTTCTTCTGGAACTAGGCGGGAAGAATCCTCACATTGTATTCCCAGACGCCGACCTGGCGAGGGCCTCTAAAGGTGTGAAAGAGGGCATTTTTACCAACGCTGGACAGATGTGTTGGGCTGGATCTAGGGCGTTCATTCACGAGAATGTGTACGACAGTTTCGTAAAGGATCTCGTGGCCAAGACCCGAGCGATAAGAGTCGGGCCCGGCACTGATGAAACTAGCGAGATGGGGCCTTTGGCGTCCAAGTCTCGCCAAGACGCGGTTCTAGGGTTTGTCAAGGACGGCCTCGAAGAAGGAGCAAGTCTACTCTGCGGAGGGAGGAAACCCGCAGAGCCGAGATTGCAGAAGGGAAACTTCCTCGAACCCACGATCTTCGAGAATGT
>VBBV01000064.1:0-398 GCA_005883695.1 Candidatus Bathyarchaeota archaeon
AAGATTCGTTGAGACGCCGAAAAAATTCGGCACAGTTGAAGAAGAGCTCTGCGCAATCATAGGATCAAAGGACACAGCGAAGATATAATCTTCTCCGGGATCTAATGTAGACTGAGTGGGACTGTGGCCTGGAGCGTACTGGCTATCCATTCTGGAAAAGAGCGCGTGAGACTCCGAGAGCTTGTCGATGTCAAAATACCGAAGGTAATGTTATATCATCCAAAATCTGATTTTTTCAGATGCGCCTTCGCTCGGGTCAATTGCAGTTTCGGCGGCGCTATCTTGCGGTCCCGATATTCTTGATGATTGTGGCTGCACTTCTTATCGTTCGGTTTAATGCTGCAAACCCATCCGATCCTCAGAAAGTAGCGTCGCTCCCATCGCCCCAATGTCGAAAG
>VBBV01000064.1:437-1044 GCA_005883695.1 Candidatus Bathyarchaeota archaeon
AATCTCCTAGATGACGGCGACTGGCGAATCGATGTTAGCCTTAGTCCCCAGTATGGGAAGCTACTTGACGTTGGAAATGTCAGCCACCAGAACGGTTGGCTAGTGTTGGAGCTCATTCCCCGAGACCAAGCCACGATCTCGGTTCCTCCCGTGGGCAAGCAGATTACCTTCGTTGGGCCACTGGCCTATGACTCCCAAAACTATTGGAACGCTATCTATCCGGTCTGGTCGATTCAAGGCGACTAGATAGTTCCATCAATCCTCTTCTGGCGATCTCGCATTCTAGATTAGTCGTGATATTAGTAGGATTAGTCCGATTGAGTATGCTGCTGTCCTGTGAATCTTAAGCAGTAGCCGGGCATTCTTTGTCAAGTCGGCGCCATATTCTTTCTCGTTTGTCAACACGGCCATGTGGTGCATTTCTACCACTGTTATTCCGAGGAAAATGGCCAAGCCTAGGCCTAACAGGTCTATTCTTGTTCCTTGAATGTAATAGGCGGCCAGGACGGGCATGAAACCCCATGCTATGCCGAAGCCGGGGTAGGTGTGAAGCCACTTGGGTTTCTCGACAGGATAGAAGAGGGCGAAGAATCCGCCCAGGATCACG
>VBBV01000064.1:1084-13832 GCA_005883695.1 Candidatus Bathyarchaeota archaeon
TACTTGTCTTTGCTCGCCGTTATGTCGATATAATGTGCTCCGATGGCTAGGCCGAAGAATCCTGCCAGCATTGTCAATAGATAGCGGTCAAGGTGGAACTCGGGGGCTAGCGTCGAGGCAACTGTGACCCAGGAGAAGAGGACCATGCTGAATGGCCAGCGGAGACCGAACCACCAGACGTTCTTCCTCCAGATTCCAACGAGATCAGGTTCCACAAGTGGAACACCCGGTTCGACCATAGCCCGTGTTCTTTCTCGCGGCATATTTAGGAGGTTATCGTTCCTGTCTGTGCCTCGCTACCCAATTACAGACGGAAATGGTCTTAGTCCGTTTTGCCAGAACTTAACGAAGAGCTACCGGATCAAGAGTCTAAAGTGAACTCCCGAAAAAGGTCCAGCTTTACGCAGTAAGACGAAGGGCTAGTTCACTTCCTCCGATTACTGAATTCGCCCATTATCAGCCCTGAAGGGGAGCGGGGTTTTGCACAGAGCACCTCGTGACGCAAGTGAGTTGACCGAGAGCCCAGCTCGCGAAAATCCCCTTGATTATCAACCCTTGTCCAGATTCTGGGAATCTCTAAGGGACTTTCCCGAAATCCGTTCGGAATCGTCGTCATCTCCGCCATTCCATCCGAACCAAGATTGTGTCCTGATCAACCAGACTCGCCACAAATCAGTGCCAGATGGGAATTGTTTTTTGGAAAACAGGGGGTCTTAGCGTCCGACCCTCGCGCGGCAAGAGTGCCTTCTCCTTCACCGAAGAATATCTGCCGGGAATCGAAAAACGGTTCTATTTGCTTGATTTCGCTACTTCCTTAACCGCGCCCTCTAGGATCTCAAGCCCCGAATCTACAAGCTCCCTAGTAATTATCAATGGAGGAGCGATTCGGAGGGTCGAGTGGCCTGCCGTGATCATTGCGAGTCCGCGTCGGAATGATTTCATCATGATCTCGTGCGCTTCATTGTCGCCTGATTCTTTCGTCTTAGGGTCCTTCACGATCTCTGCCCCAATCATCAGCCCTTTCCCTCTGACATCCCCGATGATGTCGTATTTCTCCTGCATCTCCTTCAACCGCTTAACCATGTAGTCCCCCTGTTTCGTCGCGTTCTCAAGGAGGTGCTCATCTCTGATCGCGTTGATGACTTCTATGGCCGCGGCACACGACACCGGGTTCCCGCCGAACGTGTTTGCATGCGATCCACCTTCCCAATCCATTAGGTCAGAGTTTGCGACAGTCGCACCGATCGGCATACCTGACGCCAAGGCCTTTGACGTGCAGAGAACGTCAGGCTCCACCCCCCAATGCTCGATTCCGAACCAGCGTCCAGTCCTTCCCATCCCAGCTTGCACCTCATCATCGACCATGAGAATTCCATTCTTGTCCAGCAGCTTTCTAAGCCGCTGGAAGTATTCAGGAGGAGGAACGACATATCCACCCTCTCCTTGGATCGGTTCGATGAAGAACGCGGCAACATCTTCCGGCGGGAGATACTTGTCCAAGACCTGCTCCTGTATGAAGTCAACGCAGTACATGTCGCACTCGGGATAAGTCATCTTGAACGGACACCTGTAACAGTACGCGAAGGGAACGTGAGTGTCACCGGGAACCATGGGGAAGAAATGCCGGCGCTGCACAGGCTTGCTCGCGGTAAGACTCAGCGCTCCTAACGTCCTTCCGTGGAACGCACCTGTGAAGCTGAGAAAACTGTGTTTGCGCGAATGCCACTTGGCAAGTTTCATCGCAGCTTCAATTGCCTCTGTGCCGCTGTTGCTCAGGAACACTTTCTTCCGGAAGTTCCCCGGAGTAATCTTGACCAATTCCTCCGAAACTTGAACGACCTTCTCATAATAGAAGTCTGTCCACGAATAGTGAATTAGTTTCTCCGCTTGAGACTTGATTGCCCCGACAACTTTGGGGTGGGAGTGTCCTACTGCGAGACAGACTAGGCCAGAGTTGAAATCGATAAACTCGTTTCCATCAACATCCTTTACAATACAGCCCTGGCCCGATTCGGCCGCCAGCGGGTAGAATCTCACGAGAGATGGCGAGATCAGAGACTCGTCCTCTTTGATTAAGGCCCGGGCTTTCGGGCCCGGAGGAGTTACCACGATCTTCGGATATTTCGCAGCTGGCATGCGGCGACGTGCTCACCTCTCTTCCACTAATAAGATTGCGCAGAGTATCCGGGGTAGACGCGGGTCAGTTTCCTAGAGTTATCTCGATCGTGGAGAGGCTTGCCATCGAACCGTCCTCTCGCTCAACTTCTTCAGTTCCGATATCTACTAAATGGATCTGGACGTTTTTGAAAAAAGCTCTCCTGAGCATCTCAACCGTCTCCACAGCCTTGTTGATAGACTGGCCACGAGCTCTCACCATCACCTCGGGTAGCCCCGTATTGAACAAAGTCACACAGGCAACCACATAATTCATGGTGGGTTTCTTGCCAATCCGCACAATATTCGGAGCTGGCTCTTCATCTTCGAAACCATCGTCGACTTCAGTCTGGGGAAGTGTCTTTGACATGGTGACCTCAGTGTCAATTGTTTGTAACGGGTTCGTTCCTGCAAGATTAACCTTACCAAACCGAGAGGCTTTGACGAAAGGACTCCCTCGTGGCGCGTTCGTTCTGGTTTCTATCAGTCGTCCGCCCTGCTTTTAAGGTACTGAACGTGGGGAGTCAGCGTCTCTTCGGAGTTGCGATCCGCTTCACATGGACTCAGTAAATCCGACAATTTTTCGCATGTTGGAGAAGCATTTTGGCTATGAGGGACTTCTTGCGGTTGTCTCGCATGAGCCGCCCGGAGTCTGGTTAACTGAGTCCGAAGCGGTGATTCTCCGTTCCACAGTTGTTAGTCCTATTCCTCAGATCGTGAACCGGGAACCGAAGGGCGACACTTTCTTGCACCTGGACGCGATTCAAAGGCTGGAGTCGATTTCGGAGGGAAAGCCCAGCGCGCGGCGATAGGATAGCTTGGCTCGACGGGCTATTGGTCGCTGCCTCCGGCGTTACTATCGTCGTGGACCCGGTCAAGCTTCGGAAGGTCCCGGAGAATGCTAGAGTTTTCGTTTCTCACGCACACAGCGATCACACTCGCGGGTTTGGACACAAGGGACTGAAACAGTCAACCGTCGAGACGAAAAATATTCACAGTGCTCTGAACAGACACACGATTTCCAATTTTATCGCGATCGATTTGAATCGCAATGTCTCAGTTGATGGCGTCGAAATTAGAGCACTAAACGCCGGACACATGTTGGGGTCTGCCCAGTTTCTTGTTCACACACCAGCGACCTCCATCTTGTATACGGGTGACATTAACTGCGTTGATACATTGACTACAAAAGCAGCCGAGCCTCACCGGTGCGATGTTCTCGTTATTGAGGCGACATATGGCTCGCCGATCTACCGTTTTCCATCTCGAGAGACGATCTATGCGGAGGTCGTTGAGTGGGCCGTGGAGATGATCAAGCAAGGTTGCGTTCCGTGCTTGCACGTCTATGCTGCCGGCAAGGCGCAAGAGATGGTTCGGCTTTTCAACGTCTACACGCATCTACCTGTCGTCGTCAATCCGGGTCTTGATGGTGTTAACGAGGCTTATCGGAAAAGTGGGCATTCGCTGAATTGGTTGGCCTCAAATTCCGCGGACGGTAGGAAAGTGTTGGAGAGAGATCCGTGCGTCTACATTACCACTCCTAGTGATCGGAGGAGTATTGGTAGGAGAGCGGCGAGGGCCTTTGCCACGGGCTGGGCTCTCTCGATGAGAGGCCGCAACGCGGCCTTCCCGTTGAGCAGTCATGCGGATTTCGAGCAACTTGTATCGTTTATCAAAGCGTGCCAGCCTGAGGAAGTGTACATTTTTACCGGGTTTGCTGAGGAGCTGAGGCGAACTGTCAAGTCTGAGCTTGGGCTTGACGCGAGAGCTGTTCCTATGATCAGTCAGAGAAAATTGTTTGAGGACTACTAGCGTTCTAGACGGAATGGCTGGGCTAGTCAGGTAACAGGTAGGAGAAAATATGCGATTAGAGCGAGGGCTACTAGTCCTACGCCGGATATTACGACGAGTTGTGGACTCAGTTTTATTCCTGGGGTGTCTTCTTCGAAGAAGCGCAAGAGTCCGGCGCTCGCAGCTGGCATGGGTGCCTCGTCTCGGCGTCTCTTCTCCCGCTTGCTCAACTGGTGTCCCTGCTTCCTGCGCTCGGGCTAATGGTGTGTAATAAGGGTGGCGTGGCTATCGTAGCTGGATGTATTCGTAAGCATCTCTCGTGGACTCGAAAGCGTAGTGTACTCTCGTGAAATCTTTTCGGAATTCATTTACGATTCTGCCAACCTTTGCCGGATCCTCACCCTTGACGACAACCCGATGCATTAGCTGGGCTATCTCCTTCATCTCTGACTCTTTCATTCCGAGCCTCGTGACTTCTGATACACCGCATCTTATTCCTCCTGGAGCTTCAAAGTGCCTTCCCTCTTTGATATCATAGGGTAGAAGGTTGCGGTTGAGGATGATATTGGCGTCTTCCAGTTTTTTCTCGATGGTTTTTCCGTCGCCGTACTTGGTTATGTCAGCGACTAACAGGTGGGATTTTGTGAAGCCTTTCTTTTCACCGAGGACTTTGAACCCGAGCTCGTGGAGGGCTTGAGCGAGGGCTTTGCTGTTCTTGACGATCTGGGCCGCGTATTCTCTTCCGTAGGCGAGCATCTCGGCGAACATTATTGCCTTCCCGGCGAGATGGTGGAGGTGGTGGTTGCTTACGTTGCCTGGGAAAGTTGCCTTCTTGATCTTCTCAGCGTTTTCTGGATGTGAGAGTATGAGTCCGCCTTGGGGTCCGGGAAGGGTCTTGTGAGTGCTGCAGGTCATGGCGTCGACGCCTTCGTGCATTGGATCCTGGAACTGGTGTCCTGCGACTAGGCCTGCTACGTGGGCTGCGTCATAGCAGCTTTTCATTCCGTTTTCTTGAAGGATGGGGGCGAGTTCCTTGATGGGATGCGGGAAGGGTAGAACAGAGCCGCCGAACATGGCGAGTGTGGATTTCTTTCCTTCAGCTGCTAGTTTCTGGATCTTCTTTTCTGTGGCGTCGATGTCGATGTTCATCTCTTCTGTGTCGAAGGGGAAATATTCGACGTTCAGTCCTCGTACGGAGCCTGCGGTTCCTCCGAACTCTTTCTTTCCCATGCTGATATGGCCACCGGCTGGGATTGCCAGCGCCATCATGGTGTCCCCTGGAGTGGTGAAGGTTGTGTAGGCTACTAGGTTTGCGCATACTCCGGATATTGGCCGGACGTCTGCGAAGTTGACCTGGAATAATTGCTTGGCGAGGTCTATGCAGATTTGTTCTACTTGGTCTATGTATCGGCAGCCGGCGTATACTCTCTCACCTGTCCAGCCTTCTGCGTAGCGGTTTCCAAAGTCGGAGAGGATGGCTTCTTTGACCGCAGGGCTAGGGATGTTCTCGCTGGCTATTAGTGGGATGGCCCCGGAAAACCATTCGTGGTGGGCTTGTAACAGCTCGAAGACTCGCTGGTATGATTCTCTCGGTTGCAATGCCATGGCGGATGTGGTGTCCCGTGTTCCTGTTTAACGTTTCACGCGCTCTTCCGGCTCCGGTTCTATCTTTGAATGGCCGGGTAATTATTCGGGTTCAGTCAGGTCGTCTTGGGCCAGGGTTCTGGGCACAGTGGAAACTGTGTCTTCAGACTTCTGTTCGTTTTCTGAACAATCTCAACTACGTGGCTTTTTCCGGGGCGAGTTCGGGCCCTGTTTCTAGGACGCGGTGGTTTGGAGAATTGGCTGTCTAAGGTGTTTCTTAGAGGTGGATGTGTAGGTTGAGGCTGTCCCGGAGTTTGCGTAGTATCGGCTCGAGCGGGCCGGGTTCTAGGCTGACTGCGACAATCTGGTTGTTGTGTGGGAATATGACTAGGTCGACTTTCTGGTATTGTATGGATATGTGCGCGAGAGGTCCGCACTGGTTTTCCAGCTGGGACAGGGTGTCAAGGATCATCGGGGGGACGCTTGCCATGAACTTCCGGTCGTAGGTTTCAGGGGTTAGGCTCATCACGTTTGATCGCATCCTTGATTCTAGGAGTTTGCTGTTCCGGTCTAGGAGGGCGACGTAGCGAATGCGGGAGTCGAGGGCGAACAGTTCGTCTACGAGTCGGGTTTGGGGCCTACTCAAGCGAGAATCATTCGCTGGTGCGTTTGGACGTTAAAGAAATGCTTTCGCCCTCGTCGAGACCAGGCAGAACGCGTGTCCTGCGAGCTGACTCGCGGGCACGATTGTTCGATTGTGGCAATGCAGTTGGTCCGCGATCCGATTTGTAATTATTCTCTGGTACCGTTTCTTTTGGACTCAGTACTCTTGCGTCGCGAGGGTCAGTCGCTAAGACCCCCTATTTTCCAAAGACCATTTCCTGTCCGGTGTTGATTCTGAGCGAGTCCGGCGATTCAGGGCGCAATTCTGGGTTCGGAAGGACTTGGAAAGAAGCGGACAATCCCGAACGAATTTCGGGAGAGTTCACTGAGGGTTTCCAGAATCGCGATCAGGGCTGATAATAGGCGATTTCACGACCAGAAAGCTTCCTGTCAACCACTCTTGCGTCGCGAGATGCTCTGTGCAGTATCCCCCCCTCCCCCCAGGAATGATTCGTTGTCCGGCAGTGTTTTTGGGCGAGACAGGCTGGTCAGGGCGCAATCCAGGCTTGGATGGCAGGGCAATAATACGGGGATTTATCGACCATTCCCGAACGATTTCAGGGAAGTCTAGGGCACCCCTCCCATTGTCAAGGTCAGGGCTGATTATGGGCGAATTCTCCCATCGATCAGACGTCTGCTGGCATTTCCTGGCTATCTTGGCATGAGCTCCGCGAAGGATGCGTAGAACTCGCGTGCGAAAAAGGAGAACCTGGTTCTCTCGCTAGATAAACGCGGTGATTTCGGGGGCTCGTTGGCCGGAGTTTATATTCCGGGTTTTTCGGTCGTCTAGAAAAATACTGTTTGTTGTGTGTAGGGTTCTCTTGGAGTACAAGTGGGTTGTCCTGACGGTCACCACCGTCGGAATTTTCATGGCGACCCTTGACTCCAGCATTGTTGTAGTCGGGCTTCCACAGGTCGTGTCCGATCTGAAAACCAACCTGGTGGTTGGTGTTTGGATCATTACAATCTACCGTCTCATGATTACCGTCCTCCTCGTTGGCATTGGGCGCTGGGCGGATATGCATGGGCGAGTCCGGCTCTACAACATGGGCTTTGCCGTCTTCACCCTAGGTTCCCTTCTCTCCGGTCTTTCCCCCACAGCTGAAGCGCTTCTCGCTTTCCGACTTGTCCAGGGCATCGGAGCCGCTCTCTTATTCGTCAACAGCGTTGCCATCGTCACCGACGCTTTCTCGGGAAAGGATCTTGGCAAGGGAATCGGGATAAACCAGGTCGCGATCAACGCCGGGACAATAACTGGATACACTCTGAGTGGGGTCCTTATCCAGCTCTTCACATGGCGTTCCATATTTCTCGTAAACGTTCCCATAGGAATCTTTGGAACTTACTGGTCCCGGAAGCGGCTGAAGGAGATTTCCCGTCCGGCCGTGGGAGAGAAGTTCGACGCTGCGGGAGCTATCACATTCTCCGTCGCCGTCACACTCTTACTGTTGGGTCTCACGCTCGGCAGCCTAACCGACTTCGCAAACCAGGCCGTGGTAGGTGCGAGCGTCCTTTGCTTTGCCTTTTTCATCATGATAGAGAGAAAGGCCAGGTACCCGGCGCTTGACCTATCCCTGTTCAAGATCCGATTGTTCACCGCTGGCAACATAGCCAACCTCCTAAGTGGACTAGCGTTCGCGGCACTAGCGTTCGTCATGACTCTCTACTTCCAACTGGTGAGGGGCTACGATCCTCTGCACGCGGGGATATTTTTGATCCCTCTGGATGTGACTCTGATTCTGGTCGGACCTGTAAGCGGGTGGCTTTCCGATAAGTGGGGTGCTAGAGGATTGAGCACGATGGGCTTGCTCATCGCCTCTACCGGTTTCTTCTTGCTCTCAGGGTTCACTCTGAATACACCCTACTTTCAGATTGCGCTCTGGCTATCTCTTGTCGGATTCGGTATCGGACTTTTCCGTAGCCCTAACGCGAGCTCGGTAATGGGGTCGGTTCCAAGTGCAAAGAGGGGCATCTCGTCAGGCGTTCGATCTACTATAATCAACACGAGCATCGTCGCCAGCATTCCACTCGTCTTAGCGCTAATGACCGCAGATGTTCCGTACTCCAAGCTCGTAAACTTAGGAAATGTGGGTTTAGGAGGGATAACTCAACTTGCCAGCGGTGATGTGGGAATCTTCCTCGCTGGACTCCAGCACTCTCTAATCGTGCTATCCTTTCTGATTCTCGGATCGGCAATCTTCTCGTTTCTCCGCGGACCACGAACAGTATCCGAGGAATCCGTTCCTCGTCAGGCATAATGGAGCCCCGGATGGGGGTTGAACCCATGACCTACGGCTTTTTTGGCGTTTACAAAGCCGTCGCTCTACCACTGAGCTACCGGGGCGAGCATGGAACTTTCTCGAAGCCCCTACCAAGATAAAATCTCTCGGCGCACTCACATTCTAGGCGGGCGGGTTTGCAGTGCGCATCCTAGTGGCGGCTCGAACCAGCGCTTCCACTCCTGGGAGGCTTTGACCGGACAAGAGGGAGAGCATTGCACCGCCAGCTGTGCTGACGTGGCTGAACCTTTCTTCTATGCCTTGGATTGATGCCAGGCCCACCAGGTGTCCTCCTCCGATGACCGTGTAGCCGTTGCTCTTGGCCATTGACTCGAGAAGTTCCTTTGTTCCCTTGTCAAACCCGTTTCTCTCGAACACTCCGAGAGGGCCGTTTGCAACTGTTGTGGCTGCTCCTCTTATGATCCTAGAATATTTCTCTATTGTCTTGGAGCCGATGTCAAGGGCCTCTTCTTCAATCTGGGGTGAGTTGACAGGCAGATCGACTCTTTTACCATGTTTATCGTCGTATGCGAGATCCAACGGGACTTCTATGTGATCTCCGTACTTCTCGGTCAATTTCTTGGCTTGGTCAAGGAATTGTTTGAAGTCGCGTATTTCTTCATCGTTGATCTTTGTCTTTATCTCTCTGGCTCGGAGGAACAGTTTCGCTGGTACTCCTCCAAGCAGGACCTTGTCTGCTTTTCCCCGTGACAGTATATTTTCAATGACGGGAATCTTGTCTTCAACTTTTGAACCGCCGAGAGAGTAGACGCATGGTCTTTTTGGTTCTTCGAGGAGAGTTGAAACCGCGTCTAGCTCTTTCTCCATCAAGCGGCCTGCTGCACTTGGTAATAGTTCTGGTAGGCCTGCGGTGGAGGGTTGTGACCTGTGAGCTGTTGCGAAGGCGTCGTCAACGTATAGGTCGAAGAGGGGTGCGAGGCGCCGGACGAAATGAGTTTTGACCAGTTTTTCGCGTTTGTCGTCGATGTTTTCTTCGGCGCAGAATCTAAGATTGTCCAGGACTAGGATCTCCCCAGGTTGGACCTTGTTGATTTTCTCGATGGCATGGGGACCGATGACATCTTCTACGAACTTGATTTGTTGGGAGCAGTACTGAGCTAGGAGGGTTGCGTGGGGTTCGAGGGAGGTAAAGTCGTCTTTTCCGGGTCGGCTCTGGTGGGAGCCTAGGGTGACACGCGCCTCGTCCAGCTCGGAGAGCGTTTTGGAGATGGCCTTGATCCGAGTATCGTCGAGTATCTGGTGCGTCGAGGGATCGAGTGGGACGTTGATGTCGACTCTGAGGAAGACCTTCTTGTCTCTCGTTTCTATGTCGTCGAGAGTCAGGAAATCATATTTTTTCAGCTAAGGGGCCCCTCGTCGACTTCCAGGCCGGGTTTGGGGTTCTGTTTAATGATTTGTAACGAGCTACTCGGACTTCAGACCCACGCGGATCTCCGAAGGGATCTGGTTAGTTCAGATCCTATTCGGAGGTTTATGGATGTCATAATTCTATCTTCAGAGATGGATCAGAAGGGGCGAGGGTGTGATGGCCTCGTGCTAGAACATTCTCTTCCTTATATGAGAAAGAAAACCGTCGCCTATGGATATGCTGGTGAATCATGGTCGGTTCTCATAGTTCTGATCTTGAGGATCACGTGGACCGAGCCGTCTTCTGAGCAATCCCTCTATCCAAAATATCCAACCGTCTGAATGCCTAGCCTTTTTTTATCGATAACAGCATTGAGGGAAACGGCCGAAACCGAGCGACGGGCATTAGCCTCCAAGAACTAGAGACCTTCGTAACCATAAACGCCTATGGATGTATGCAGAAACATCCGTCTGTCTTCTGGTGCCTGCTTATGCACACAGCAACATATCATTAAATATCAAATGCCAAAGTTTCAATGGCTTAGTGAGATTTTGCTCCTAGCGAGACCTCTTAGGGCTGGGACGGTTCTAGCGATGCTTGTCGTCGCTACTATTCTTACTGGTGGACTTGCCCCCTCTCAGCCTACCGTATCTTACCGGAGTACGATTCCGGTCAACGGCAGGATTTTTGATGACTCGACGCGCATGAATGGTTTTGGTGCTTCTAGTCAAAGCTTGATGGCCACCGTGGCCGGAGGGGCTGGCCCTGGCGGTGTCGCTGTCAATTCTATAACCGGTAGAATTTACCTCGCGCTTCAACTCTCCAACATGATCTCTGTTGTCGATAGCTTCTCGAATACAGTCATCGCCAGCATCCCTCTGGGGGCTAGCCCATCAGCCATCAGCCTGAATCCGAATACTAACCTGATCTACGTGACCCTTCCAAGCTTGAACGTAACCTCTGTTATTAATGGCTCTTCAAACACGGTGGTCGCTACCATCCATGTGGGATCCGGCTTGAGGAGGGTCGCTGTCAACCCTAATACTAACAGGATTTATGTGACCAATGGCCTGTCCAATACTGTCTCTGTTATTGATGGTTCCTCGAATAGCGTAGTAGCCACAATTCAAGTTGAGATTCCCTTTGGAGTTGCCGTTAACCCGGCTACCAACAAAGTCTATGTGACGAACGGCGGCATCTTGAACAAGGTCACTGTGATTGACGGTTCGAATAACAGTATCACTACCACTATCCCAGTCGGATCGCCGATGGCAGTAGCCATCAACTCCAATACCAACATGGTCTACGTTGCCAACGTGTACGGGAACACCCTCATTGTCATCAACGGGTCGTCGAATGCGATTGTCGCCAGTGTACCAGTTGGATTCCATCCAGTTGCGGTCGCTGCTAACCCTAATACTGACAAGATCTACACCACAAACCTGTATGGAAATTCGGTCTCTGTCGTCGATGGCTCCTCGAACACTGTGGTTGCCAGCGTCAACATGGCCGACCCCTCTGCAGTGGATCTCAACCCTTCAGCAAATACCGTTTATGTGACGAACTATAGCTCGGATCTGCTTTCCATCATGGATAGCTCATCGAATTCCGTCATTGCAACTGTGTTGCTTGGATTTGGCCCCTCAAACTTGGATATCAACTCCGCCACGAACAAGATCTACATTACGGACATATCAGCGGGCAAGGTCTCTGTCGTTAATGGGTCATCTATCGGAATAATAACCGTTGTTGGAGTGGGAGGGGGTCCAGATGGCATCGGGGTCAACAATGCTACAGGCAGGGTCTTTGTTGCGAATGGTGTCTCGAACTCTGTCTCGGTGCTCGATGGCTCAACGAACAACGTCATCGCCACTATTCCGGCGTCGTCGACTCCTCAGGGCGTAGCGGTTGACTCGAAAACCAACAGAATTTACGTGACCTTGCCCTCCGCTAACGAAACCATGGTCATCGACGGTTCCACCAACTCCTTGTTGGCCACGGTCACAGTCGGATCCGACCCCGTGGCAGTCACTGTCAACCCCGTCACCAACAAAGCCTACGTGATGAACTTTGATGCGAACACTACCTCCGTTATCGACGGTTCCACCAACACAGTATTAGCGACTATCCAATTGGGCTTCTCTCCCGCCTCAGCTGCTGTCAACCCTACCACCAATAAAATCTATGTGACGAACCCTAATGGAAACGCAGTTGCCATTATTGATGGTTCGACAAACAATTTGACCGGTAGCATATCTTTGGCCTTCGCCCCCGGGGACGTTGGCATCAACCCTGGCACCAACAAAATCTATGTGACGGGACCCGGCGCGAACTCGATTTTCGTAATCGATGGATCCTCGAACAATGTCATAGCGACTGTTCCGGTTGGATTCAACCCAACCGCCCTCGCTGTTAACTTCGCCACTAACACCGTCTTTGTAGCCAACTTCTACTCAGACACCATCTCTGTTATCAGTGGTTCTACCAACACGGTCACCTCCACCCTCAACATATTCACGCCTGGAGACTTTGTCATTTCTGCAAGTCCCGCGTCCTTTTCCTTTACGGTGGCGTCGTCTGGCTCGTCAACCGTCACTGCGCAAAGTGTTAACCGCCTCAATGGCACTGTAACATTCTCTGCCTCTATCTCTCCCCTCGTCACAAACGGCCCCACCGCGTCTTTCATTCCAGCCAACCCTGTCCTTCCTGCGGGTGGATCTGGCGCGTCGACTCTTACGGTTTCGGCCACAACTTCGACTCCCGCTGGAACATATGCTGTCACCGTCACCGCGAGTGTCGGCTCCATAAAACACGTGACGGCACTGTCTGTGACTGTCACCGACTTTACACTTTCTCTCGCCACCCCAAGTCCAAGCGTCATCATCGTTGGTGGATATGCGGCAGCTGT
>VBBV01000164.1 GCA_005883695.1 Candidatus Bathyarchaeota archaeon
CAGTTCTCAGTCCACAGAACGGAGGTATGTGGATCCCATTTACGGTTTCAATACCGGTCTCATTCACAACGCAGGGTATGAATAATCTGGTTTTCACTCATGCCAATTCTGACTGTCTGTATGATGATGGTGTAAGGAACTTACAATTGCTTGCTGATAATAATACGGTAATGTTTGGTGATGCGACTGCTCACACACTTAATTGTACCACACCCGTGACCTACACCTTTGATGTGAGTCCGACAGTCATAGGTTGGGGTGGAGTGAGACTTGATGAGTCCCAGGCCAATTCGGCCAA
>VBBV01000165.1 GCA_005883695.1 Candidatus Bathyarchaeota archaeon
ACGGCTCTAATGACCTAACGAACTCTACGGGCGTTAGCTGCTGGTTGCAGTATTGGAGCCCGATCGTTCAACAGTTCACGAATACCTACAACCGGATCATTTGGGAACCGATCAACGAACCAGTCATGACGAATAACACGGATGTGGCTTCGCTGTCGAACGCCTACCAGCAATGGATCAATCAGGCTCGAGGCTTGGGTGATACTCACTGGATTGTGGTTCAGAACTTGTGCAGCTCGAACTGCGGTTTCTCAAACTTGGCCGAC
>VBBV01000166.1 GCA_005883695.1 Candidatus Bathyarchaeota archaeon
CTACAACGCGGTCGTCTCCGGGTCTCAGAGAACCGGCTGGCCAGTTTTGAATACCGAGGGTGGAGCGGACCCGCAGCGGACAAACTGTTCCGGCGGAGTCTCTCTGCCCTCCAGCCAATGCGCTCCAGACCAGGTCCAAGTCGGTTCTGCAGGATACAGCAATACAACTTTTCACTTTATCCAAGCACTTACCAGCCTCTACGACTCTAACAGTCCTCAGAGGATCAATTGGTTGTGGTGGCCCATGGGCAGCTGGACAGATACTCCCTTGGCCGAGCCGCGGTACGGGGCTCTCTCCAGCGATGGATGGGGAAGCCTACTCCAACACCAACCGGTGCCACCTCCAAACGATCCCTCCTTGGGATTAGATGGAATAGGAACCAACAACTGTCAACAACAGTTTTGTCAGCAATCGCAACTTCTGACAACAACACAAAGTAACGATGTGATCGTCGTAGTTGCCGAAACGTCTGGCGGAACCAACATAACTTCCGTCACCGACAATAACGGTCTAACATTTACAGAGCGAATCTCGTACACTTCGCAAACAGAGGTTTCCGGCGGCTTTGGGGGCAACCAGACTCTTTGGGAATACTATGCCATAGCTCCCTCACCATTAAACTCGGACAATATCACGGTGGTTGGAGACAAATGTTGCTATTCCGTTTTGGGAATGCAGACTTTTGCCATTAGCGGTGCGAACACTGTGAATGTTTTCGACCCGAACCCCTCGATACCTGCAACCGTATCTTGTCCCGGTACCGGCTGCGGGAATTGTACTGCCAATTTCCGCCAGGGCACGTGCTCCGCCTTTATTCAAACATCTACGATCGATTTTGTAGTGGCATCCACCGCGATAAACGATGCTGGACCATGCGGACCCAGCTACCCCAACGGTCAGGCGCCGGGATTCACCAATATAACAAACCAGAACGGTCGGTTCGAGGTCGACTACACGATAACCACAACGTCACAGACCACGGTAGAGTTTGATTGCAACGGCACTGACGCGATGGCAATAGTAGTTGACGCCATCGCGTCTGGCTAGACTGCTCTAGTGTACTTATCCCGAGGACAGAACGGGCAAGGAACCATTTTGGGGCTCGATGGCGCCACGCTTGGCGCTTCGGAGAAGTTTGTAACATCCCAGTAGCGCGTATCCCCAACCCACGTAGAATAGCATGTCCAGCAAAAGAGCGAACCCATCGAAATAGTATCCGCACTGACCGTAATTGGGAAGGGAGAGGGTAGCGAGGCAGTCTACCCAAACAAAAGGAAAGCCTGACCACATGTGAGCCAGGCCTAACACATACAGAGTAGTAAACGCGATAGTGGGCACGCCCACGAGATAGATTAGCAGAAGAGAGCGGTTCACGATTTGTCGATATCTTGGACTACTAAGGAGGCCATCAGATGGCCTACTTTTTCTTCCTGTTCCTCTGCAGCAACCTCATTGGGAAGGTTGAGTTATCGTCCCGCCGGATTGGAGGTTCTGGATTCTCTCCTGGATGCTTGGCTGTTTGAACACAGAGCTTTTCCGGTTCAGCTTTTCCACGTCCTTGAAGCCCATGCTGTCAATCTTCTGAAGCGTGGTCAGGAACAGGTCTCGTCCTACTAACCCGGCAACTTGCAAGTCCGCTCTCAGTGCTTCCTTGTGCGCTTCGGGAGAATATACTCTACCGAATGCGACTAGGGTAAGCAGACCGATCAGCAGGGGAAAAATGGGATTGGTCAAGTATATTCTAGCAGAATCTATTACGGATGTCTCAAAGGCTAGGAGCGACACTGGAACATAGTACGCCAAAGCGGCGATGATTCCCACTAGGAGGGATTTGATGACTCTTGGTCTCGCCCAAGACGTGACCAATAGGGTGGAACCTATCAACGGCCTCCACTCCTCTGGAGCCAGAACCCCCTGCATGCGTCTAGCAAGGATCATTCGCTCAACATAGATGCTGTCCTCCCAGATCAGCTTCTTCGGTGTGAATCTCTTGAGACCGAGGAGGTCGCACATGCTGGGCACCTGCTGCAGGATTGCCTCGTCTGAGCCGGATTGACCTTCACTCATCGAAGGACCTTCCAAGCTGATCTCGAAAGGAAGTCAGGCGACAACCGGGCGTCTGGGATACCTAATTGAAAGTATGAAAGCCAACCCGA
>VBBV01000180.1 GCA_005883695.1 Candidatus Bathyarchaeota archaeon
CGGCCAGTGGTCCGGTTTGAGAGGGGCCGGGCCGGCTGGCTGGAACCACGATGGCGGCTCGTCGCTCAGCTTCAGAGCATTAAGTACAGTAGCCAACGTCACGGCAACTGGGTTCGCCATCACTGACAGCACTCACTTCACGATCACCATCGCCTACCATGGCACCGGCAGCGCACCAGCCATAACTGTAGTCGGTCTAGCTCCTGAACTTAGCGGTAGCACCACTCTCGCCTCAGGATGGACCAGCTCGACAACCGTAACCCTCACTCTCACAGGCACTGGATCGCTCACCACCACGATGCACGCTCAAGCATTGATCATACCTCTGACCAGCTAGGATGATAGTCAATGTCCAACCCAAACTCCCCCCTTTCTAGAAATATTCCGAGCAAATCTCAGTCATTCCAAGCCCGATTGGATGTGACACTACGATTCCTATCGCTCGGAGACGAGTGTCTCTCGCGCGGACTGGTAACCCTAGCGATGGCTTTGTTCCTACTCGGGCTTCTATTCGTCCGACTACAATTCTTCTAGGTTTCCCCAGCCATCTTACGAGACAGCTGTGAATCCAGGCATCACTAAATCCACGAATCGCCTCAGCAAGCTCAACCCTTCCTTGTCAGGGAAGTAGAGGATGAAATACGAAACGCCGAGTTCCTGGAAGGCTTTCATCTTCTCCGCGACCTCAGTTGCCGTCCCGATGAGGGGCCGGGTGGAACGCATTCGTCCGACAAACGTTTCCATCGATTCCTCTGACTTCCTATACTGCCCGTAGTGTCTGTTGAAGGATTCGCGGAACTCGTTCTCGGTGTTACCGACCAGGCAACTGCCATAGTAAGATCTGTCGATAGTATTCAGCTTCCTACCGGTGGTCTCACAGAACATCCGTAGAATCTCCAGCTTGCGCGCGTATTCGTCAACGCTCAACCCGACAGCATTCCATCCGTCCGCGAGGTTGGCAACAATATGCAGCAACGTCCTCTCTCCACCTCCGCCGACCCAGATCTTGGGCGACACAGGTCTTGGATAACACCAGGCGCCATTGATCTTGAAGTTCTTGCCCTCAAATGTTGCGTGGTCTTGAGTCCACATTGATCGTATGATCTGGACTGCCTCCCGCAACTGCTGCATCCGTTCTCCAACCTGTGGAAACGGGATACCGTACGCCTTGTACTCTGGCTCGTGCCAACCCGCACCAACAGTCAGCAGCAACCGCCCTCCGCTAACGTGGTCGAGAGTCGCACCCATCTTCGCCAGCAACGATGGATAACGGAACCCGACAGCGCTCACGAGGGTCCCGAGCCTAATCTTCTTTGTAGCTTGGGCCAGAGCGCCTAGGGTCACCCATGGGTCCAGGCACGGCTGCCGGAACGTCTCCTCGTTCCTTCCCATCAAATGGTCGCAGATGAAGAGCCCGTCAAATCCAGATTTCTCAGCCTCTAGCGCAATCTTCCGGACCCCGTTGTATGTTACGCCTAGATGGTTCTCGATCTGAACACCGAACTTCATGAGTCGTTCTCAGGTCCTGAATCTCTTGTGTTGGTATTTATCGGCGTAATCCGCGGAGTCTTCGGTAGTACAAGCCGAGCAAAGCAACTGCAACGCTGACGATGAGCACCGGCCCTACGAAGGGCAACATGATAACCGAGGCAGCAAGCGAAATCCATGGAAACAATTTTGCTCGGCCGCCCTTGAGCAGTTTGACTCCCGACGCAGATCCGATCACGTAGACAAGAATTGCCGCGCCACTCGGAATCAAGAGCGCCGTCTGTAAATCGATGCTCAGAAAATACGACACGACCAAAGTGATCATTCCCAAGCCAGTGAGTAATGCGAGCGAAAGGTGAGGAACACCCGTCTTGCTGTGGATTCGAGCTATCGCTCTCGGCAGGCCTCCTTCCTTGGCTACGGAATAGATGACCCGGGACATCCCGGTGGTGTAGGCGTTTACTGTTCCGAATATGATGAAAACCGCGAGAACTCCGGTACTGATACCTCCGTAAATGCCGAGGGCGTTCGAGAGAATCGCGGCGAATGGAGCGACACTGCCTCCAGCTTTGTAAGCCTGGGTTCCAACAGTCGCGATAGCTACCGAGAGATACAAGGCTCCGATTACGATTACGCTGAGGGTAATGCTTCGGTTGAAATCTCGCTCTGGGTTTTTGAACTCCTCCGCTACATTGGACACGTTCTCATAGCCGAGATATGACCAGAAGATCAATGCTGCAGCGACGCCGATTGGCAGAATCCCGTTGGGAAAGAAGGGAGTGAAATTCTCGACCCGAACAAGTGGGGCAGACGCGATCACTGCCGTCAGTAGTAATCCGACAATGGCGACTATCACCGCGAGCTGAACTTTCCCGCTGACCACTATTCCTCGATAATTGATCAGGAAAGTTCCCAGAACTATCAGCGCTGCAACGACGTAGATCATTGTCTTGCTCAATGGAATTGCGTACGAGAGATAGGAAGCCGCAATAACGGTAACTACAGGAGCGCCGGTTACATACCAGACGATGAAGAGCCAGCCCACAGCGTCAGCCGTCTCTAACCCGAAGCTTTCGCGCGCGAATGAGTAGACTCCGCCTGATTCAGGTTTGCGGGCCGATAGGCTTGCGAAGGTGTACGCGAGCGGATAACTAGCCAGTGACAACAGGAGCCATGCAAGCAGTGAGGCTGGGCCCGCAATCTGTGCTGCCAGTCCTGGCAGGACTAGGACTCCTGAGCCTAGGACAGAGCTCATGTACAAGGCTACGGCGTAGCGCATCGTCACCGCTTTGCGAAGACCTGGAGTTTCTTCGGGCACGGATCATCAGGCAAGCGCGAGGCAATGCGTCAGTGGGATAAACGCTGGCTTGCCAAAGCGCAATATCGAAAAGGCTCGATAGCTCACTTGCGGCGAGTTGGATCCTTGAGTGGCTCGACCTTTCTATCTGGTTCATCTTTCGTTCTCGCTTTTGAAACCCGCGATCGTTTGGCATCCAGGACGTTCTTGATGAACTCCTTGTAGCCAGTGGTCATCTCATCGTATGCTTTCGCGACCTCTTTCATGTCGGGAATGAGGGCTTTGAGTCCCCTGGAGAGTTTTGTGTCGATGTTGCGGAGATGGAACCGGTTTCGGATCTTGACGGCGGCTGACTCTAGCTTGTCAGTCCAGTCTTTTTCCGAAAGTATTCGGGTAAACAGTTCCCTATAGTTGTATTCGTCAGCCATTGTTTCGGGCTGGTGGTCGAACATTTCCAGCGCTTTCTTGCGTGCTTGATCAGAAAATCGGTCCTCAAATGCATCATTATCCTCCGAGCCCACGGCAGGACGCTTCGCTCACTTCGTCTCTTGACAACCGTAAGAGTCTCGTGTTACTTCGACTAGCAGTCAGTGACGGCCTTCTGGACTCATCTCTCTGTACCTATTCCAGAGAAGGAAGCGAGGATGTGATCAAGAATCTATTTGAGCGGGGAAGCCATCACCTATGGCAATGCATGCCCATCAGCCTATCCCAGCAACCGGGCAGAATCCACCTGGACAGGCAGCACAGATGGTCGCAACGCAGGGCCTACTGCTGCTGGTCCCACCTCAATCCCAAGAAGCTTGCCCGGCGTGCGATCTTTTGCAATCTGCTGGTTGGAGGTTCTGCAGCAGTTGCGGGACAAGACTCCGGTGCCCATTGTGCAACGCGCAAAGTCTTAGAAAGAACTATTGCCACAATTGCGGCACGGCTCTAAAACCCTAGACTCCTGCAATCCAAGCACGCTAAGGCTAGTTCTCGGCATCACAACTTTGGGGAATTTTTCGTGCATTTGCAGAAGCCTTGTTCTTCACCGATCTTCCTCTCCTCCCTTGACAGTTGCTCGCTAAGGATGTAGTGTCGACAGTCCGTACAGATGTTCTTCCTGATCTCCGCGAGCCGTTTCCTGTTCTCCTCTAGATCCAGTAGGCGCGCTTTCCCTGGGCGTTCGCTCTCTTCGACCTTCCGGAGACGCCTTCGTTGTGCAAGGGTGAAGCTTAGCTGGGCGCGTTCCCATGGAGGTACCCGCTTCTTTTCAGACATCACTCCATGTTTCTGCCGAATGCTCTATCATAATCTTTCCATCTGTAAAGGAAATAAGCCCAAAACAAGCCCTAATCTCGACTCTAAGACATGGCTAAAATTTCGCCCATAAATCGTTCGGGAAGCGTCCATGACTTCCCGTTTCTTTGACTTTTCATCTAAGCCCGGATCATGCCCTGAATCGCCAGGCTCGCGTATTATCCCTGCCAGACAGAAAATTTCCTCTAGAAAAAGGGGAGGGGGGGTCTTAGCGACTGCATCTCGCGACGCAAGAGTGGTTGACCCGGAAGTCTGCGTCTCACGAAATCGCCTGTTATCAGCCCTGATCTCGAATCTGAAAGGTCGCCTCAACCTCACCCCAAGATTCGTTCGGAACAATAGCGGTTTTTCCAAAGCCATCTAACCCCAGATCACGCTTCGATCGGCAAGACTCACCCATTATTACCATCAGACAGCGGGTGTTCTAGAAAATAGGGGGTCTTAGCGACCGATCCTCGCGTCGCCTCGTCGCACCGGTGATTATCTCTGATCGAGAACAATCGGTTTTTCCCTTGTTCAAATCTGTTGAATTATTATCCGGATCGCGAGGGTTTTTCGGAACCATGAGATTGAAGATGCCCTTGAAAATACACAGGCTACTATCGCTCCTCGCTTTCGTCCTCGCCTTGATAGGCGGTGTATTGCTCGTCGTATCCGCCCTCGGCGGGCTTGGACGTCTAAGCATCGGTTCGCTCGCCATCAACAGCCTCGTTTTCCTATTCGGACTAGGCGCAATACTAGGAGGCTGGCTCATCTACACCGGCATCCGGAGGCTCGGCGGCATCATAACACTGCTCGCTGGAATAATCCTACTCGTGTTGACTGGAGGCGCAGGCACCGCGGTGCTACTCGTAATCGTCGCCGGCATCTTGGGGCTAGTTGCTGCCGAGATGAAGCCCTGGTGGGCTTTCTGGCGATAACCTGCCCGGCCTGAGAATAATCCCCTTTGGTCTTCCTTTCTCTGTCTAGCCAGTCGTTTTTCCGGGTTCGCCTCCCTTGGCCGCTTGCTCGACCAAGAGCCGTTGTCTTGTCGCTTCTATTGTAGAGGTCGAGTAGAGTACAACTAGAATGGTGAAGAGTCCAACGCCGGTGAGAAAGAGATAACGAAGTACGGGTGTCGAAGGAGTGAAGGTGAACCCGGTGGTCAGGGCAATCATAATAATCGCGACCAGCCAGAGTAGAGTAGTTATTGTCAGCGTGACCTGCAGTTTCATTCTCTCTAACGACTTCGACAGTGGTGTGATTCCTGACAGCCCGAGTAGAATGCCTGTGACTGTGATGAGAAGACCCGTAATGTAGGAGATTGCATAGTTACTGATCTCTTGGAGAGTGATGGTATAGGCGATGGTTCCGAACATCGCAAGAGACGCAAGTATCAACAAGAACATGGCAGTGTTGTGCCAAGAACTTTTCGAGCTTCCAGGTTTCAAGCTCACACTGCCCCTCTGAGGAGGTTCAGTTTCAGGTAGGGTTATTGGGCTTTTGCTAGTCTACATCTCTGTCGCTTAGTGAATAGTTTCATTCTCGGGTTCGCTTCTCTCTCCTGGATTAGACACTGCTATAGGCTAATCTTCGCTTTGGCTGCAGGGTTTGAAGCACCAAGGCTGGATTCTCGACCTCTACCACAAAGCTGGCCAAATGGTCATATGGCTAAAGAAAACTGATGGTAGCTGTGTAAGACTCACTGATCCCTGGAAGCCAAAAATCCATGTAGGCGGAAGTTATCGGGATCTCCTAGATCTCGCTTGTCGCCCCGGTCTTGAAGACGCTATTTTCGTTGAGAGGTATGAGAAGGCTGGCGACCGTGAAAGATCGAGAGTTTTAGAGGTAGAAGTCGACGGAGACCGGGAAGCAGTAGGACTAGCCAGGCAACTCGAACAGTTTGGCCGTTATTCCAGGTTCCGTTTCTACGATATCGACGTTCCCTCGCCGCAGATGTATCTGTATCGCAGAGGCCTCTTCCCGCTAGCGTTTGTTGAAGTGGAAGAAACCGGTCGAGGAGTTAGCTGGACTCTCAAAGACTCCAGAGAATCCATTGATTATCAACTGCCACCTCTAAAAGAGGTCAGTTTTGAGATCAAGACCGAGAAGATCAGGAAAATTCGAAGCTTCGACGATAAACTAGCCTCGTTACATTTTACCCGCAACGAAAAAGAGATACTCGCCCTAGACTCGGGCGATGAAATAGACAAGATCTTAGGATTGGTAGAGGCCTTCAGGGTCGAGGACCCTGACGTGATCATGACCCATGGCGGCGATTCTTTCATCTTCCCATATATTGCTCGCAGATCCCAAGAGCTTGGAATTCTTGACCAGCTAATCCTCGGCCGAGACATATCGCCTCTCCGAGTTTATGAGGTTCAGGGCCACAGCTACTTCTCCTACGGCAAGATACTG
>VBBV01000093.1 GCA_005883695.1 Candidatus Bathyarchaeota archaeon
TTCCTCATAATCTTCGGTACCATAATGCTCCTCTCCATTGTCGGCGTTGGCAATCTCAACCCGTTCACCGGCATACCCCTTGTCTTCCTGGTATTCGGGATCTGGCTTATCATTGCAGCCCTCGCGCTGCCAGGCCCTGATGATCGATATGCCCCGCTTCGGTCAATGATCCTCGCCTGGGGCGGAATGGTCGCTTTCTTAGGAGCCATATGGTACGTTGGCACAATTGCGCTCACCCTAGTACCCATCGTCCTCCTTGTAGTTTTGATCGTTGCAGGCATAGGCGCGGTCGGCTATGCTCTTACTCGAGCTGAAGCTAAGAAAGCGCACCCTACAGTCGCATAGGCCGTGTACGACTCCAAGGCCCGTTATGTTCGCAGTCTCTTCTCCAAGGTCCCACTGGAATACGACCTGCTACTGGGACTCCTCAGTTTCGGCCAAGACAGAAAATGGCGTTCTTTTGTAGTCGAACAAGCCGCTCCTATAGCTGACAGTGTTGTCCTGGATGTTGCAACAGGCACAGGACTTCTTGCGGCAGATTTTGCGAACGCGATCGCGAACAACGGACTGGTTGTCGGCGTTGATTTGACTCTCTCGATGCTTCAGACCGCAAAAGAGCGGGTTAGGCAGAGAGGGCTTTCCGGAAGAACCGATTGGGTTTTAGCTCGCGCTGAAAGCTTGCCTTTTCGGGAAAATTGCTTTCGGTCGGCGTCGATCAGCCTTGCGCTTAGAAATGTGTCCGATGCTCGATTGACCTTTCGAGAGATGGCTCGAGCAACAACGCCAGGTGGTGTAGTTATCTCTCTCGACTTCGCACGTCCCCCAAACAGAGTATTCCGATTATTCTACTACGACTACCTCCTAGGATTGTTTCCCATCTTCGGAAGAATCGTCTCCCAAGCTTGGGGAAGAACACTGTCGTACCTCGGCCGTTCGATTCTGAAATCGCGGACCGGGACCCAGATTGCAACCCTAATGATTGAAGAAGGACTCTCAGATACGAGACCCGTTCCTCTGACACAAGGAATCGTCTACGCAGTCTATGGAAAGAAGCACTCGTAAGCGAAAGCCGCTCTTCTTGGAAGGGTCACTTGTCAGAGCGACAAGGACTTTGAATCTTGAGACGGGGAAGCAAACTCGGATTCTCCTCCTTGTTTTAGCGACGATGGTTCAGTCTTGGTCCGGAAGCTCAACCAGGCCAGGAGTGCAAGCGCCATGAATGATGTTGGCGTTGCGTAGAACATGCTTGTGGGGTTCAGAGTGTAGAGAATACCGCCCACATACGATCGAATTACAAAACCCAGAATCTCCAACGTCAGATAGAACCCGAACTGTCCAGCTCTCGAACCACCCTTTCGCACCGTCGAAAGAATGGAATAGCCAACGAGGCTCGGCGCCCTTGCACTTCCTATGAAAAAAACCAATGGAAAAGAGAACAATGGGTTTCTAGCCAGAAGGACCCCGATGAGGCCTGCTGAAGACAAAACTAAACCTAGCGCCATAGTTCCACCCTGGCTCCTCGCATCTGCTCTCCTGCCCAGGAGAATCGCGAAAACGGCCGCCCCCAAGGACTGCACCGCGCCTAGGAGTAGTATGATCGAGGGGCCTAGACTAAGAGCGTCCTGGAAGTATAGAGGAATGAACGGTGCGGCAACACTCCACGCGAGCGCAGCTGCAGTGAGATAGAGGAGAAGCGTCCCTTCTCGACGCGACCTAGGGATTTCGAGTCTGGGAGACTTGGCGTCACTTTCCAGCGCGGGTTGTGGTTTCATGAAGAAAAGAATTATCGTCGAGATCGAAAAGAACACGAATGTAAGTATGAAGATGTCCCGTACTGAGATCCAATTGAGTAGAGCGCTTCCGACCAATGGTGAGAAGACTACGCCTAGAGGGGCTGATGCCCAGGTTATGCCGAAGTTTGACGCAGATTTGGTTCTTTCAGCGGCTCCTGCGATGTATGCGTTGAAAGCTGGAATATTGAACCCTGACACTTGGAGAAGGACGATTCCAGGAATCACATCAGTCCATGTTCTCGCGAAATAGTACATGAGAGGCGGTGGAATGCTCATTGCCCAACCAATGATCAATAGTGCTTTCAGCTCGTACTTGTTCGCAAGTATTCCTCCGGGAATCATGCTGAGGGCGAGAGCGAGGAACCCGATAGAGAATACAATGCCTACATCACTGGGAGAAGCTTGGAGGTCTCGCAGATACAGTGGCCAGATGTAGTTGTAGAGTCCTAGGCCGAAGGTCCAGAGGAACAGTGATAGAAAGAGGAGCCGCAGGTCTCTAGGAAGGGTCCAGACTGAGGCTAAGAGGTTCAGCTTGCTCGCTGTCAGCAAAGGTCATCGGCCTTTTTTCTCAGTGACTTGAGAGTTGAAGGGTAGCGTGGTTTCTTTTCAAGAAATGACTCCCAGCGCGATCAGAATTCCGGATATGAAGAAGTACGAGCCGAAGGAGAGGAGGACGATGCCTGCGATTAGGTCGAGGAGCCAGCGTGGAACACGCATTAAGTAATCGTACGAGAAAGCGCACACGACGATCAAGAGCACAATGCTCGCCAATGCGCCAATCAACGTCCATTCTAGGTTGAAGGCTCCTGCCGCTGCCAGAACCAGGCTTGCTTCAAATCCTTCTGTCATTGTTATGCTAAAAACAGGTAACGGACGCCTCCGCTGTGTTTGAGGTCTTTCTCGACGACATCGTCGCTCCATTTTTCCATCTTTGCTCTGAACGACTTGCCTCTGAAATAGTACTTGACGAATCCTCGAAGAAACCGGTAGGAAAAATACAGGATGACCACCCCAGGTATCAAGTTGATCAGGGCATCGGAAACCGCTTTCAATGCGAGAAAAGCCTGTTCGACGATCAGAAACGTGACGATCGATCCGAGACCTCCTAAGAGAACGCCGAGCAAGACGTTCCTCCTGCCGATCTGTCTTATCGTGGCGAGGGAGAGGATTGCGACTTCGCTGCCCTCTATTAGGACAGCCTTGAAGGCTAGGAGGAATGATGCGATTATTACAACATCTATTCCAGCCATATCTTTTCTTCTCGAAATCTTGCGAGTCTGTATAAGCTCTCCGACCGACGCGTGCTCATATCTCTAACGGCGAGTAGCGTAGATGCAATGTCTCGTCACAAGCACTAGGGTGCAAGGACGACATGTTGTGGCTAGTCTTTGGGCTCTGTGGATGTTTCCTTCATTTCGTTTTTCTTGAAGTTCAGAGAGAGGGAGTTGACACAGTACCGCAGTCCCGTAGGTTGTGGGCCGTCCTCAAAAACATGGCCCAGATGACCGCCGCATTGCTTGCACAGAATCTCAACTCTTTTCATGAAAAGGCTACGGTCGGATTTTTCCTCGACGTTCTCCTTTTCGAGTGGAGACCAGAAGCTGGGCCACCCGGTTCCAGAATCAAACTTTGTATCGGATGAGAAGAGTGGTGTTCCGCATCCTGCGCAGACATACATTCCCTTCTCTTTGTTGTGGAGGTATTTTCCGGTGAAGGGTCGTTCGGTTGCTTTCTTTCTCAAAACCTGATAGGTTTCGGTGTCTAGCTGTTTTTTCCATTCCTCCTCGGACTTTTTCATACTCACTAGAGGGCTACTGCGGTAAATATCCTAATCGCTCTGGGAGGAAGCATCTGCAACGCATCGAGAATTTTGTCCAATTGATCAGACTTTCCCTAGCCTGCGGTTGCCTTTGAGAGATATGGAAGGGGAGCTACGGGATGCGTTTGGAGACTTGTCCCACAAATGGGTTCGCTAGTTTTTCGTCGCCTATGCTTGTCTCCGGGCCGTGACCAGGATATACGATGATATCGTCATTCAGGCTGAACAAACGTTCGGTTATAGAACGTAATAGCGTGTCGAGGTCTCCCCCCGGAAGGTCTGTTCGCCCTATGGACTGGTTGAACAATGCATCTCCGGTCAGGACAAATCCTTGACCAACTAGGCTTATGCTTCCCGGAGAATGTCCTGGAGTGTGAATCACTTTCAACGTATCCTTTCCAACAGTTATCGATTCTCCGTCCCTGAGAAAGCGATCTACTTTGGGTGGTGGCGGGACGCTGAAACCCATGAACTGGCGGACACGGCTCTGCATTGACTCGAGCATAGACAGATCGTCACGGTGGATCAGAAATGGTATGCTGAGCTTGTCGCGAATCGCGTTCACGCCGAGTACATGATCGAAGTGTGTATGAGTGGCGATGATCTGGCTGGGCTTGACAGCGATGTCGCTGAGGAAGCGAAGGATTCTTTCCGGTTCGTCGCCTGGGTCAATGACGAGCGCGGTCGAGTCTGATTGTAAGATGTAGCAGTTGGTCTGTAAGCGCCCAACTACAAGTGTGTGTAACTTGATCATTTCGAGGCTCGTTTGCGATATTCTCTGGGGAGAATATGAACTTGGAGCGGAGCGCATCAAGGGGCCGTCCAAGGGCGTCCGACGCCGAGTTCAATATTTTCACAATGGCTTCAAGCTAGAGCAATGAAAGGGAGCCTGGAAAGGAGCTGTTAAGCGTAGCTATTGACAGCGAACCTCTCTGATCCAGAACATGCGTGAAACCCTTGTTAATTGTTCCAGTAGGGCCTGGTTGCTATGAATTGTAACTTGGCTTCGAGGAGATCTCTATAGAATTCATCATCGCTCTCATGCATCTTCGATAGGACTCTACCAGCTGTCTGCGGTCCGATTCCATATACCGATTGGGCGATCACGGCTCTCTTCCCGTATGCAATGACAAGATCTGCTGAACGGCGCGCTCTTGTCAGAACTTTCTGTTCGTTTTCCTCCAGCATTTTCTTGTCTCGCTTCTTGTGGAGAATGCTCGCAGCGTACCCGCTGGACCAAAAGAGAGGTGCCAAAAGTTTGGAGCTGCAACTCTGGCAGAGTGGATGTTCGGGAAGACTGGCGATACTAACCTCCGTGGTAAGATTACCACAGTCGAAGCACAGCATGTCGATGGCTCGTCCCTCGATCGAAATGCGCAGGCGATTCATGTTGTCCGTTGCAACGTTCTCCGGTGCGATTAGCTCGGGGATGTCCACGTGTCGATAGAGGATGTGATAGGCCAGTGGGGTGGGCTTGTCCTTGGATCTGAAGAATCTTAGATCCATCTTTCCTTCTTTGATCTGTTTGAAAATTCCTTTTACACCATCAAAGTCAGAGTGTTCCATCAACGCTTCCCTTATCGTCTCGTCATAGATGGGAGTGAGTCGAAATCTCAGCATCAATTCCTTCATCGCATCTCCATACATGAGTCGCCCACGGCTTAGAGCTCCGAACCTTTCAGCGACGTGTTTCATATGGAGTTGCCATGGGAAGTGGCGATGGAGCACTCCGTGGCATGCTCCGCCTAGTACAGGTTCTTCGATCCCGAAGACTTGTTTCAGGAATAGATCTTCAAGATCCAAGTCGGAAGTGTCAGCGGTCATCTCGAAGAGAATCCGGTAAGCGTCTGACCACCACATTCGGACGAGGCCTTGGCGGCGGAAGAGTTCCTCGATAACTTCTCCCAGGGTGAAGTTGAGTATGTCCCCGAGATGGGCGTGAATTATGATGTATCGATCAAATCCCTCGATAAGGACTCGCTGATCGGTTGGAACTGGTGCACCGGTGGCCTTGTGGGCTTCTATTTCTTCAATCAGCCGTCTGAGCCCGTAAGTGTCGCAAGGCCAACGCTGGGAGAGGGTTTCAATCGCTGTCGACTTGACCATGTTTTCCTCAAGCAACTGATCCACGACAGCCCTGTATACGCCAACCTTGGTTGCAAGGGCGCGAGGCACGGGGAGTATCTGGCCGTCCCATCCTGGGATGGCAGCTGTGGGGTCGATGATGGGAAGAACGTAGACCTTTCCATCGTCTGTAATCTGTTTGATCTGCCAGACTCGCCCCTTAACGATGAAGTTGAGTCCAATACGTGCCTTGGTAATCATGAATTCCTCGCCGAGAATGCCGACGTTTTGCTGGCTGGTGAGGTCCACAACTAAGTAACGTCGTTCGTCGGGGATCATGCTCAGGTTTTCGAAATAGTATAATCGAGTCCTCGATGTGCGGTAGAGTGTTGCATCATCTCTCTTGAGGTAACCCATCTTGCGCATGAATTCGACGACCTTGTCAAACGGGCCATCCTCTAGGGCTTGGTATGGGTAGGCTCCTTTGATGATGATCTTGGCTCGTGAGATCTCAAGGCTTCCATCCGAGTCCATCAATACTCCAGCAATCTGATGAGCGAGCACGTCTAATGATCCAACGTGGATATTGGCATGCTCTAGTCGTCCCTCCTTCGCCAGCTCGATAACTCCAACAGATTCCAAGAGGTCTTCGGTCGAGACCGAAACGAGAACCCCATGTGAGGTTCTCGCAAGGGTGTGACCGGATCGTCCCACTCTTTGCACTAGGCTGCTTACTTGTCTTGGAGACATGTATTGGACAACAAGGTCGACGGATCCAATGTCTATTCCCAACTCCAGAGTGGAAGTGCAGACGAGACCCTTGATCTCTCCAGCCTTGAATGCTTCTTCGGCTCGAACCCTCTCTTCTCTCGGCAGCGAGCCGTGATGGACCATCATTTTTCGATCCATCATGTTGAACTTTGATCCGAGCAGCTCGGCGTTGACCCGGCTGTTGACAAAGATGAGAGTCGAGTCGTGCGCTTCCACCAGATCATCGACGAGTGTAAGTCGTGCCGCTGCCTCGGGTGTGGTGTAGAGTCGTCGAGCGAGGTCTCGATCCTCCTCTCCAGGAGGTGGATATTCCACCTTGTACCTGGTCGACTTGTTGAGCGGAATCTGTACTATCTTGACAGGCTGACTGCCTCCAAGGAATTGTGCGATCTCTTCGGGGTTGCCTACTGTAGCTGAGAGTCCTACTCTCTGGAACCCGTCGACGCAGATTTCTCTGAGGCGTTCGAGGCCGACGGTCAGTTGAACTCCTCTACGGTTGCCTGCCAGCTCGTGAATCTCATCGATTATAACGGAACTCACATGTCGCAGATGTTCCCTCATGCGTCTGCCCGGCAATACTGCTTGGAGGGTTTCAGGTGTCGTGATCAGAAGATCTGGGGGTTTGACAACCATCCGTCTCCTATCTTTAGCCGGGGTGTCTCCGTGTCGGACCTCGACCGAGAAGCCGAGCTTGCTCGACCACGTTTGGAGTCGCTTGAGGAGATCTCGGTTTAGCGCCCTCAGAGGTGTGATGTAGACGAGTGAGATGCCTTGTCTGTCATTATTCCGGATCATTCTATCGATTAACGGAAGTAGGGCTGCTTCGGTCTTACCTGAACCTGTGGGGGCGATTATGAGGACGTTGTCGCCTTGGGCGATGAGAGGGATGGCCTCAACTTGTGGTGGAGTGGGTGTTGAGATTCCTGTTTCCTGGAGCAGTCCTTTCAGTGAGGGAGAGAGGAAGGCGAAGGCTTCCGGAGCCATGGACGCCAATGGTAGTTGATAGGACTGGAGAGGCTCAAAGATAAACTTCCTAGGCGACCAAAAGTATCGTTCTTCTAAGTCTTATTTCTTCTCGGTTATTTTCTTCAAGAAGTCCTTGTAGTCCGGGGCTTTCATGAGACCGGGCAACTCGTTCTTCAAATCCTCTGGCCTGATCATTGTGATCCACCCTTCTCCGTAAGGGCTCTTGTTGACCAGTTCGGGAGCATCAGAGAGCGTGTTGTTGACTTCGATTACGGTGCCTGAGATGGGGGAGTAGACGTCAGCGACGGCTTTTACCGATTCGACTGTGCCGAGGCTTTGCATGCGGGTTACCTTAACGCCTATTTTTGGAAGGTCGACGTATACGATTTCGTGCAATGAGTTCTGAGCATAGTCTGTTACTCCTACTCTGCACTTGTCTCCTTCAAGCCGGACCCATTCGTGCTCTTTCGTGTAGTAGACATCTTCTGGAACCTTGTACTCACCTTTCAACCCGGGGTCCTTCAGAATCTATGCGATGGTGCAATTCGGTATAAAGATTCCAGGAAGGATTATTCTTGATCCGCCATGGACTTCGTCTCTTCCCTCCGAATCGATAGGGAAGAAATTGTAGGGTCGAAGGCTTTCTCTCTCGCGTTCTTATTGTCGTATTTGTTCGAGGAGTCCTGAGATTTCCGTCCAGCTCTCGACCCTGAAGACTTGGCGCAGTTCAGGGACGGTTCGGTTCCATGGCCGACTGTAGAGTATTCCCCACATCTTCGGGTTGCGCGAGATAAGAGGCATCAGTTCTGGTGCGTCATCGATGTATACATCATAGTTGAGAAAGATCTTGTCTTTCCAACCTGGCACCCGTACGAATCGCTCATAGAGTATCTTATGTTCGGCGAGCCAGTTCTTGGCCGCGTTAACACTCTCTTTACTGCGCCCAGTAACTACGTCAATCTGTCCCGAACGGGATATCTTTCGGACTTTTTCCGCCAGTCTTGGTTCTGTTGGTGGTATGTTCTCCCAGTCATCCCATGCTTCATCCAGAAACTGGAAGAACTGTTCCCTGCTGATGCCCAGCTTGCGCCAGGCTGCCCACGTATCGAGATCGGCAAGGGTGAAGCTTGTGCCTAGGAACTCGTTAGCGCGTTTGCACCATGCTTCCATCGTCTCAGCAAGGACCCCATCGAGGTCGACCGCGATTCTCAAGTGCTCGTGTTGGGATCTAGACAATTGACAATGTCAAGTTTGGGCGCGAGAGTCTTTAACCTTAGGCGAAGCCCGGTTCAGCATGCCGCGAGAGATGACCGTTTTGGAAGGGATAGGCTCTCTTAGGTCGGTCCGGAAATTCAAGCCTGACCCAGTTGCCGAGGACAAGATTCGGGTTATTCTTGAGTCTGCGTCGAAGGCTGCCTCTGGCAGCAATACTCAGCCATGGGAATTTGTTGTTGTCCGTGACGCAAAGGTGAAAGCGCGCCTGAAAGAGCCTATGCTCAGAACATGGCTCGAAAGGCTTGCTGGTAGTTCGGGAATGTCTCCTCGGATGAGGGATGTTTATGATGAGGCCACGGAGATGCTTCGAAACACCGAGACAATACCCGTCATAGTCTATTGCTGCGTCGACTTGAACCGTGTTGGAAAGAGTGAGGAGGTCAGGTATGCGAGTATCTATCCGGCAGTTCAGAACCTTATGCTGGCAGCCCATGCGTTGAGTCTCGCGACATGCCTGACCGTTCACGGGTCCACCGCGACACGTGGAGAACCGGAGGTCAAGAAGATCCTGGGGATCCCGGATCACGTTAAGGTAGCCTGTCTGGTCTACCTTGGATTTCCAGCCGTTAAACTCGGCCGTCCCAAGAGGAAACCTATCGAGAAATTCGTCCACTACGACCGTTGGTAGTTGTATCAACATTTTACTTGGCTTCTGCGCCCAAAATGAACCCTGATTGTGAATCTGGGACGCCTCTAGGAACTCTCCCGAAATTCGTTCGGAATTGTCGCCATCTTTCCAATGCCATCCAAGCCCGGATTGGGCATTAATCGGCTTTTCTCGCTCGGAAGCAGTGCCAGACAGGAAATGGTTTCCGGAAAATAGGGGGTCTTAGCGACCGAGTCCCGCGTCGCAAGAGTGGTTGAGGGAATCACTAATCATAATTCGAGATATCACCCATTATCAGCCCCGTTCTCGAATCTGGGAGCCCTTCCCAACACTGCCCGAGAAATCGTTCTTGACAGAGCGATAAAACCGGATTTTTCGCCTCGGCATCCAACCCCGAACCATGCCCTGAATCGCGAGACTCGCCTGGAATCCTGCCAGACAGCAAGTGACCTCTCCAGAAAAGGGGGTATTGTTCGACGACTTTACGACGCAAGAGCAGTTGACGCGAAACTTCTGGTTCACGAATCGCCTATAATCAGCCTTGATCTCTATTGTTCGCTACTAGTCGAAGTCTCTCCGGTCTTGTCGCCCGTGCCGAAAATGGAACTAGTGTCCGAGAAGATCGAATCTGTTTCCGTTGATGAGGACCCGAAAAGGGAACTGTCTGAGGGCACCTGCCAAGACGGTAATGTTGCATCAGGGTTCACGACAGTATTCGCCAACTCTGTTTTCGTTGCAGGCTTGAGTTTCTTTCCTTCCTTAACATACACTACCACAATTTTGTATGATTCGTGGCAGCTCTTGCATCGTCCAGCCTGGACTATTCTCTTGAGCTTAAGAGTACGAGTCTTGCACTCGGGACAATCGACGAAACGGCTTCGTGCAACAGGTTCTTCCTGGTTGACGGTCTTCATCTGCGCGACGGCATCAACCCGTGAATCTCGACATAGCCATTCTGTAACCAGTGCCGAAGACTAATCGTCACCTATTCCCTCTCTGATATCCAACACGAACTTTTCCCTTTGCTGGTCTATCTCCAGGGTCGGGCATCAAATGGAAAAATGCGCAGTCCCAGATTTCGCCCCGCATGGGTTTTGACACCCTTAAAAGTAACTTACACAAGAAAACTGAACATTAGGGAAAGGTTCGAAGTTGAGCCAGCCGAGCAGCTCGTTCTACGACAGGGCGAAGTCCCAGACCAATCTGCAAGAGAAAATCATGCTCCTGATTCCAGGATTTCATGGATACAAGGAGAGGGAAATCCGTCGTGAGTCAGATAAGCTTCTCAGAAACCAGATCTATCAGAAACTGTCCAGTGCAGAATCGCAAGCGAAGGACACCTACAGGTCGCTTGTCAACCAGGGTATCAATGACACTTGGGACGACACAGATCACTTGATGGCTCGGCTCGATCGGGTTGTCGAACGCATCAACCATTCAGAATACGGATATGCCGGCTTCTTCGATGTCACGAAGGTCAAGGAGCCTGACTTGGATAGAATGATGGACTATGACATGCAACTCCTGCAAATGACAGATAGCGTAACAACCGCAGTTCAAGGACTCAAGGACTCCGTGGACAACGGGCGCGTCCAAGAAGCGAAAGGAAAGATTTCCGATGCGTTGAAAGCAGTCGACTCTCTTGAAACCGCCTATAACGGACGTAAAGACGTGATCTTGGGAGTCCAGCAGTAATGCCTCAAGTCATAGAATGGAGAGGAGCAGGCCCAGACGACATCGTCTGGCGATACCCAGTAGAAGAAATAACAAACGCCGCGCAACTGGTCGTTCACGAGTACGAAACGGCCGTCTTCCTCAAAGACGGTAAAGCATACGACGTCTTTCCGCCAGGAAGGCACACTCTCACAACGCTCAATCTCCCCCTCATAACTTCAGCATACCGCATATTCTTCGGGGGCAAGACCCCCTTCACCGCCACGGTGATCTACGTCTCCACGAAACAGTTCGCCGGCAAATGGGGCGCGAAGGCACAGACGACAGAGCTCGCTCCATTAATGGTTCACGGGACAGCTTGGCTTAGGGTAACTGACCCGAACCTGTTCGTTAACGAGGTCGTTGGAGGACAGGGTGCTTATGCTACTTCACAAGTGGACGATTTCATCCGAGGATTCATCAACGAGAGAGTCATCGATGAAATGTCGAAATATGATCTTCAAACAGCATTCACCCAGCTCGACAAGGCATCGGTTACTGTAAAGGTCAACATTAACGATGCTTTGAAGAGGATCGGAACAGACCTTGTTGATTTCAAGTTCGAAGGCATCGACACCTCTGACCAGTTCCGAGACAGACTCTTCTGGATCAAACAAAGAGCAGCCACGTCAGACGTACTGAGGATGGAGACTGCTAAGGACATTGGAGCTAGCCTCGGCTCCTCTTCAGGCGCAGGCCTCGGGTCAGGAATGGTCTTGATACCCCAGGTAATGAACGCGCAGATGCAACCCTCAATGCAGCCCCAGGCGGCACTCGTCGCATGCCCCAAGTGCGGAAACGGGGTTCAACAGGGAGCTCGATTCTGCCCTAACTGTGGAGCAACCATGTTCGTAGCACCACCCCCTGCACAAGCTATGACACCCTGTCCCAGCTGCGGGAAACCGGTCGCCGCCGGGACCAAATTCTGCCCCGAATGCGGGCAAAAAATGCAATAAGATAGTGTTTCTGGAAGAATAAACCAGCCCGACAAGGGCGAGCATCGAACCAGCATCTATAGTCCCGTCTCAAGACAAGGGTATAAGAATCGGGCAGACCAAAAGAGGCCGTTCCTGAAAGGTTACCAGAACAGCCATGATAAAAAAGCTGGACGGACAATTCGTCGTTCCCGACGAAAAGCTTGGCGTTGTCGAAGAATTCATGCCAGGTCGTGGAACGGTCGAGGCGGACGGAACAGTCTACTCGTCTCAGACAGGAGTGGCAGCAGTTGATTCCAACCGCCACATAGTTTCGGTAAAAACTTCTGCTGGACCCCCAATTGTCCCTGAGGAAGGTTCCACGATAATCGGTGTTGTTGAGAAGGTCCAAGAGAAAATGGCCATCGTCAAC
>VBBV01000094.1 GCA_005883695.1 Candidatus Bathyarchaeota archaeon
TGCTCTCCTCAAAGTGGAACGTGTGTTGTTGAACTTGTTATCCCACATGTCAGGCGTAGCAACCGCGACAGCTGAACTCGTCAAAATCGCTAAGAAAGAGGGGAGCTCGACAAGAATAGCCTGTACGAGGAAGACCCTTCCAGGTCTCAGGCATTTCGAGAAGCGAGCGGTCGAGCTAGGAGGCGGCGACACACACCGTCTCAGGCTTGATGATGCTGTCTTGATCAAGGAGAATCATCTGGAACTGGCCGGCTCGATAACTGAAACTGTCAAGAGAGCGAAGGCCAAGGTGAGCTTCACCAGGAAAATTGAGGTCGAAGCAACAAGCCCGGAACAGGCAGTGGAAGCAGGGTTGGCTGGAGCTGACATCGTCCTGCTGGACAATATGATGCCTCAGGAAGTGAAAAGGTCGGTTAGATTGCTAGAAGCGAAAAAACTTCGAGACCGTATTCTGGTCGAGGTGTCCGGCGGCATTACGAGAGAGAATCTTGCGAGCTACGTCCAGACTAGCGTTGATGTGATCTCTGTCGGATCGATAACAAACTCCGCTAGAGCAATTGATATGAGTCTTGAACTCCACTCATTAAAGAGATAGCGCGCATATTTTGTCCCGGCAATCTTAAACCGTTCATCTGAATGATAGCAGAGTGAGATAGTTCGTCTGGAACAGAAGATCAGATTCTGCACCACAAAGGACGGCGTGAGGCTTGCTTATTCCACACTGGGCCATGGGCCGCCTCTGGTTAAGGCGGCGAACTGGCTTGGGCACTTGCAATTCGACCTGGACAGTCCGATATTTCGTCACTGGACCAGGGAATTGTCAAGGTACAATGAATACGTCCGTTATGATGATCGGGGATGCGGCTTATCGGACCGCGATGTAGACAGTTCTACCTTCCAGGATTGGGTGCACGATCTAGAAACAGTCGTAGATTCGGCCGGTCTTGAAAAGTTCGCACTCCTTGGAATTTCTCAGGGAGGAGCGGTCAGCATCGCCTACGCCGCGCACCATCCCGACCGGGTGAGTCATCTAATTCTGTACGGGGCAAGCGCGCTAGGCTGGTCCAAAATCCACACCTCGCCTGAGGAGCTTGAAGAGGGAAAAGCCATGCTGACGCTGACCAAGGTGGGATGGGGAAAGGACAACCCCGCCTACCGTCAACTCTTCACGTCTCTATTCGTCCCAGGCGGGACAGCCGAGCAGGCTAGCTGGTTTAACGAGTTGCAGCGAAAATCCACCTCGCCAGAAAACGCGGTGCGCTACCTGATAGAGTTCGCTCAAATCGACGTCCTAGACCAACTCGCGAAGGTATCTGCCCCAACACTCGTCATCCACGCCCGAGGCGATCTAGTGAACCGGTTCGAGGATGGAAGAGATCTTGCAACATTGATCTCAAGAGCCCATTTCATTCCACTCGATAGCAAAAACCACATTCTGTTGGAAGACGAGCCAGCATGGAAGGACTTTCTAGTCGAGACTCGACGCTTTCTGGGCGTGAAAGAGACAGGACCCGAACCGTTCTCGAAAGAAAAGGAACTAGGCGTCAAAGGCTGGCTCAGAGGACCCAAGAAATAGACAGGCAGGAAAAAATTCATCCTAGGATAGTGTTCTGGCTCGAACGCTAAACAACTGATCGAGAAAGCACAGAAAATCCGTGATCGAGAACACCGGCTAAAGCCATCTCTCCGACTGAAAACTCAAGACGAGATCTACAAGTTCATCCATGATAGGGGGCTCGTCTCGGCGCTAGGAGGAAACGAGCTTCCAAGCTTCATCAGCGCCATACTAGGCAAACCCTGGAAGCCATCGGCGAGAGGCTTCACCGGATGGAATGATTGGTGGTCGATCACGATATCCGGCCAGTCAGTGGCCCACATTTCCCGTGAGATCGAGGGAAGAAGAGATATTCTTGCAACTCGAATATTCAGGCGAACTAAGACCTTCGTGTCTGATGAACTCTGGTCGGCACTAGACAGCATAGTGAAGCATCATCAGGACCCTGCAGTAAGACGGAGGACCTTCTCGGATCTGGAACAGAAGTTGTTGGAAGCCCTTGGAGCCGAGGGTTCAATCAGGACGGACCGATTGAGAAAGAAGTTGAGGCTTGAAGGGAAAGAGAACAATTCCAAGTTTCACCGCTCGCTAAGCAACCTGGAATGCTACGCGCTGATAGTTGGCGTTGAAGATCCTCATCCAGAGAAGCATCTGCACGCTAACGTCTGGCAGACATGGGACGGAAGAACTGGTAATGAAATAAAACGTGCTAGTCTCTCCTATCCAGAAGCGCTAGCGAAATTCCTTGAAAAAACAATCGAAGCGTGCGTTCTCGCTCGCGGAGACCAGATTCGTAAATGGTTCAAATGGGATGCCGACATGGAAACGGCCAAAGAAACTCTACTGAAGGAGGAAAGAATTGTCAAAGCAGGCTCCTTCGTCCTAACGACCCGAATCCTAAACTCTTGACAATGAATCTCTGTGACCCGGCGGTCAAATTTAGAATCGTGAGTTAGTTAAGAAACCGGATCCAGAAATTGTGTCCTGGTTTAGCGATGTGAATTAAAAGTACTCGCGGCCATTATCGTACGAGACTATGCCGTCGTTCGAGGTCGTGATCACGGCTTTTCTTGCGATTTCTCTAACGGCGTCCATAATTTCCAGTAGGACCAGGACACCGTACACGATCGTTCTAGTTCTGTTTGGGCTCGCTATTGCCGGCTCGTATCTGCCAGCTCTCTTGGGCGTCAACCTTCTCTATGATAATCTAATCGGCGGTGGACTATTTGTTGGCCTCGTTCTTCCCCCGCTACTCTTTGAAACAATGATGAACATCCGGTACGAGGATCTTCGTTCAGTTGTGAGGCCGGCTCTCCGTCTCGCAACGATAGGTGTTTTGATAGCTACGATCGTCGGAGGATTGTTCCTCTGGAAGATAGCGCAGCTGCCCTTCATCTCTGCCTTCGTCTTCGCATCCTTGATCGCCCCGACGGACACTGCTACGGTTCTTGAGATCTTCCGGAGAGCAAAGCTTCCTCGAAAGCTCTCGACCCTCATGGAGATGGAGGCCGCTTTCAACGATGCTACGGGAATAACGATCTTCACCATAGTAATCACGTCCCTCGGTGTCTCACAACTGTCGCTATTCCGAGCAGCGACTAGCTTCACGATCATCCTCGGAGGCGGCGTCTTGGTGGGGCTGGGCATTGCGCTTGCGGCGCATGTTCTCTCGAGAATTGTGACCGACCCCATGTCTGAGACTATGATAACGATCACAGCAGTATACGGGTCCTTCACGGTAGCAGAGGCCCTCGGTATGTCAGGACTGGTCGCGGTCGCTGTGGGAGGTTTGTATTATGGGAACTCGACGCTGAAGACCTGGGTTCGACCGCAGACCATCAGAATCGTCCGGAACTTTTGGCGGATAATGGCTTTCATTGCGAATTCTCTCGCGTTTCTTTACATCGGTCTTAGCACTGACCTCGCCAAAATTGTCTCGAATCTGGTTCCCATTGCAATCGCTTTTTCTGCTGTAATCGTCGCGCGTGTTGCAGTAGTTTACCCGCTTCTTGGAACATCGAAGGTGGACGGTGACAGTATTCCAGGGACGTGGAAGAATGTGGCTATCTTGGGTGGGATGAAGGGGGCGCTCTCAATCGCGCTGGCGGCTTCTCTTCCGGCAAACACGCCTTCGAGGGATCTGATTGTTTCAATGGTGCTCGGTGTTGCGTTTCTCTCGATCATTCTTCAGGGTTTTCTGTTGTCGCACTACATCACTAGGACGTTTCCGAGAAAGACAAGCGGAGGAATCCAAACGGTTCTACCGGCCAAGCCATAGAAACGGGCCAATTGCTGGATGATCTTCAACCCCCTGTCCAAGAATCGTCGCTTGCTTGACACGACAGGTCAACCTAATTCCATTGGCAGAGACAGTAGACCCGTAATGTGAGTTTCAGCTTATGAAAAATAGATCAGAAAGAGAGATGAAGGCTGTCGACGCCCGGAGTATATTCTTCAGGGTGCCTTGTCGTCATGGCCGCGCGCCTTCTCCTCTTCCAGCAGCGCGTCCAACCGCTCGAAACTCTCGTCCCAGTACTGCTGGAACGTTGTGGCCCACAACGCTACCTCCCGCAAAGGTCTGGCCTGCAGGCGACACCAGCGTCGTTGTGCCTCACTTCGACGCTCGATGAGACCGGCCTTCTCCAAGACCTTGAGGTGCTTGGAGACTGCTGGCTGGCTGATAGGCAGGGGGTCAGCCAATTCTTGAACGGTGGCCTCGCCCTGCGCGAGGCGGGCGAGAATGTTGCGGCGTGTCGGGTCGGCTACGGCCTGGAACGTCGCGGAAAGTCTGTCGTCGTTCAATGCATGGTCCGCAGGAGCTCGTCGAGGCGGTCATAGCCCTCGTTTAAGCCGCTTTCCATGCCGCTGGCTAGCATACCGTCGCGATGCTCCTTGCGCTCGAACTTTACGATGGATGTGACTGTGGTTCGGCCGTGGTTTTCTTGGAAGAGGGCTGTCTGAATGGATTCGCCCGGCATGCCTTCGAAGTTCCAAGTCTGCACTATGCGCTCGGGGCGCACGATCTCGCGGAATTCGCCGTGGAAGCCGTATTCAGTGCCGTCGGTGTCGATGTGCAGGAAGCGCCATCGGCCGCCGGGGCGGATGTCCATCTGCTCGATTTTCATCTTGTATTTCCGTGGCCCCATCCATTGGGGAAGGAGTTTGGCGTCGGTATATGCGCGGAATACGAGGTCGCGGGGCGCGTCGAACGTCCTCTCTATCCGGATTTCCGTATCGTTGGGGGTTGTGATCGCAGCGGGCTTCGATATGGATTGTGAGGCTTTCATGGCGCATTACATAACCATGTAGCTATATAACTATTCTGTTAATAATCGGTCTATTTTGTCATCCAAGACTCTCGTCGGATAGTTGCCCAGGCGAAGAGGCTCAGGAAGGGAGAGATGAACAGGTTGTATGTGATCTGGAAGAGCATTCTGTAGGGCCATGTTCCTCTCGGCTCACGTACCGCGTAGTAGATAGTGTAGAGAAATCCTACATACAATAGTCCGATGACGTAGACGCTTGGAGAGAGGAATTTTCCCTGTAAGGCTGGAAGAAAGAGCATTCTCGCGATAACTGCCGGGGTAAGATAAGCCAGAACTGTGTGGAGATAGTAGAGCAGAGATCCTAGCGGGTGTTTCTTCCACATGAACGTGAGAGTCTGTAGGTTGCCTCTGAACCAGCCTCTCTTCCATCGAACTTGTTGTCTGAAGAATTTTCTGAGAGTGTTCGGGACAATCGTATAGGCGACGGCGTTACTGGCATAGACCACATCCTCGCCTCTTCTCGCCACTACATTGGTCAGAATCCAGTCGTCCGCATCAGCACTGTTCAATATTCTCGGTCTGAGAACTATGTTCGTCAGCGCCCGGTCTTCTCCCGCCTTCACCGGTATACCGAGAAAGGTCTCACTAGCCCAAGAGTCCATCATGCCCATGATCGATTTTCTGCGATAGAACGACAGCAGTCCTGAGCAACAGGTTACCATTCCGAACACGCTTTCCGCGCCCTTGAAGACTGTGAACATACCGTCATACCACGCGTCCTGCATTTTTGTGATGGTGTTCTCTGTTTTGTTGTAGACTTTTCCGTGACCGCATACCGCGCCAACGTTTGAGCTGGAAAAGTTCTGGACCCCGTTGTAAAGTGCGTCCGGCGCCAGAAACGTGTCGCTGTCCATGACCGCCACGATCTCGCCCTTGCTTTCCTTGAACCCGGCGACTACCGCCCTCCTTTTGCCCGAGTTTCTATCGAGATGGATGGCTCTGATGCCGAAGTCTCTCTGAGCACGATCAAGCTCCTCCCGGGTGTTGTCGGTGCTGCCGTCATTGATTGTGACGATGTCGAGGAGATCTCTTGGATAGGTTGAGGCTGCTGCTGCAGCGGCGGTCCGGTAGACAACCTTGCCTTCGTTGAAGGCCGGCATGACCAAGCTGACAGTGGGGAGATATTTCCTGTCTCCAACTGGTCGGTACACGAAGGTGGCGAGTCCGAATTCCAGCAAGAGGAACAAGGTGAAGGAGATGCTAACGAATACGAAGAAGAACGGTCCGGCGAGAAAATTGTCGAACTTATACCAGAAGACGACCACGAGGGTCAGAATGACAAGCGCTCCCGCGTAGCTTCTGACAGTCATAGGGTAACCCGGCTCATGACTGTTCGATATGAACAATGCTGAGGCGAAGTGCTGCGATAGATATCTGATTCATTCCGGTTATGTCCCCGGACTCCACTCCCGGACCCTAGAATCTACACTAGGTCAGAGTGTTCGATTGGTCAATCGCGGAAGGACTAAAGTAGCGTTTCGACTCTTCTCCTATAGGCTTCACAAATGTGCAGGAATATCAGGACCCTCTTCAACTTTGACCCGCCGGCCACAGACGCAGAGATTCGAGATGCTTCACTGCAGTTCGTCCGAAAGATCAGCGGCTTTCGTCAACCGTCAAAAGCGAACGAACAGTCGTTCTTGGCCGCGGTCGATGAGATTACCCATGTCTCAACCAATCTGCTCCAATCGCTGGGAACGAACGCTCAACCGAGGACGCGAGAGCACGAGACCGCAAAGGCAAAGGCTCGATCTGCAACTAGGTTTACTGCTAGAGTGTCTGCCTAGCCAACCCCAATATTCTCCAGAAACGAGGCAGATGGGACGAAGAAGAGGTTTCCTGTGACCGCTCTGCTGAAATCCAGCAGTCGATCATAGTTGCCGGGCGGCTTGCCGACAAACATGTTCTGAAGCATTTGTTCAATGGTGCGCGGTGAGCGGCTGTAACCGATAAAGTAGGTCCCGAACTCTTTCTGACCGGCATGACCGAATGGCATGTTATCTCGGAGAATTTTGACTTCTCTACCACCTTCCACTATCTTGGTCAGCGCGTTATGCGCATAGGTGGGCTTGACCTTATCGTCCAATTCCACATCGTTCAGCTTTGTGCGTCCGACGATCTTTTCCTGCTTTTCCGTCGGTAGAGCATTCCAGCCAGCCAGATCATGGAGATACTTCTGAATGATCACGTAGCTGCCCCCGGCGAACGCGGGGTCCTCGTTGGCTATGAGCGTGGCGTCAGCTGCATCTTGTCCCTTGGGATTCTCCGTCCCGTCGACGAAGCCAATCAGGTCGCGGCTGTCAAAGTAACGGAACCCATGCACCTCATCCACCGGGCTAATTGCGGGTCCCAGCCGAGCCATGATCTGCGTCGCTAACTCGAAGCACAGGTCCATGCGCTGCGCCCGAATGTGGAAGAGCATGTCGCCCGGTGTCGAGACGGCATGACGCTCTCCCGCCCGTATCTCGCGAAACTTGTGCAGCTCTCTTGGCCGCGGCTTCCCGAATAGCTGGTCCCATGTATCAGACCCAAACCCCAAAACACAGGAAAGAGTTCCCTCCTGTTCACGAAATCCTACGGAGCGCACGAGCGCGGCTAGATCAGCGCAGAAAGAACGGATTGCAGCTCGATGCCCCGCACCCGCACCCAGGTTGATGGTTACGACCAGAAAGATCGCGGCGCGGGTCAGAGGTGTGGCGACAGGCTGTGGGACAGCATGTGGAATGTCTGACGCTCTGGGCGTCATAGGCCGGAGGTTCGCTTAGAGTGCTGAAAACGTTTGCTGTCTCTGTTCTAGTATTGTCCCACTCGCGAGGCTAGGCGGGCGTTGTCAGTTCGAGCTTCTTCTCTTCTTTCAGAAAGCTAAGCAGTGCAGCGTTGACTTCGTCGGCGTGCGTCCAGGATATGCAGTGCGGCCCGCCCTTGACCACGACTAGCCGTGCTCCAGGGACCAGCTTGGCTGTCCGCTGTCCCGAGGCGGCGAAGGGAACGATCCGGTCTGAGTCACCGTGAATGACTAGAGTGGGCACCTGGACGCGATCTAGGTCTTTGCGGAAATCTTCAAGCCACGTTGGGACACAAGCCAGACTAGCGGTGGCCGAGGCTCCTGCGGCGATGTTCCAGCTGGACTGGACGACCTGTTCGCTGACCCTCGTGCCCAGGAACTGATCGGTATTGTAGAAGTTCTTGAAGAACTCGGTGAAGAATGCATAACGGTCCGCTTTGATTGCCGTCTTGATCCCCTCGAAGGCGCTACCGTCGACGCCTTCCGGATTGTCCGGTGCCTTCAGAAGATATGGTGGGACTGACGAGATGAATACTGCTTTGCTAACGTCCTTTGATCCGTATTGTCCTATGAAGCGTGCAACTTCACCGCCTCCCATCGAGAAACCAATCAGCGCGAAATCACGCAGATCAAGGTGACTCACAAGTTTGTGAAGGTCTCTGGCGAACGTGTCATAGTTGTAGCCCACGGTCGGCTTGCTAGACTTACCGAAACCCCTACGGTCGTAGGTGATGACACGGTAGCCAGCATCAAGAAGGACCGGTACCTGTTTCTCCCAGGAAGCACCGCTCAGCGGATAACCATGGATCAGTACGACCGGTTTACCCGAACCATGATCCTCGTAATAGAGATCAATACCCCCAGAATTTTCCCGACCGACATTAACAATTGGCATTGGACTCGCATCTGAATTGTGTTAGTTCATATCACTATCGGTCAATCGGGACAAAATTCATTCAAGGAGATCTAAGGGGTTCTTTCTTCTAGAACTCTTCTAAGAAACGAAAGTATGCGAGTGACCTACTTCCTCTTTCAACCAGCTGGTTACTCAAGGTTAAACGCTACCCGTAAGTAGCTTCGTAACCCCAAACGATGATTCCGAAATATTTCTTTCTAACCAAAGGCGTTGGAAAACACAAGGAGAATTTGGCTTCTTTCGAGTTAGCTCTCCGGGATGCGGGGATTCAACACTGTAACCTCGTACCCGTGTCCAGCATAATTCCACCAGGCTGCAAGCTCATCCCGAAAGAGAAGGGCATCCCGATGCTGCATGCTGGCGAGATCACGTTTGTCGTGCTCGCGAGGAATTGTACGGATGAGCCGCATAGGCTGATCGCGTCATCTATCGGGATCGCGATACCTTCTGAGGAGAATCATTACGGATATCTCTCGGAGCATCATTCCTTCGGACAATCAGAAGAGATTGCGGGAGACTACTCCGAAGATCTTGCAGCTAGTATGTTGGCGACTACTATGGGTGTTGCTTTTGACCCGGCGACGGCCTGGGATGAGAGAAAGCAGCTTTTCATGTCCAGTGGGCTGATCATTAAGACAACTCAGGTGACGCAGTCTGCGACAGGGGACAAGAACGGGCTCTGGACCTCAGTGGTTGCAGCAGCAGTGTTTCTGCCCGCAACCGCCACTACGGTGCAGGACCTTTCTCCGTCAAGTGGGCCCGCGCTCTGACAACGACCAAACTTTTGATATCTGGTTCTATCTCCTTATCCTGTTGATTCCATGTGTCTAAGACCCCGAGCGAGACCATCACTGAACGGAAAGACGAAATTTTCGACCAGATAGATGCCAGTAGTGGGAGGTTTGTAGAGCAACTCCAGGCCCTGTGCAGACAGCCGAGCGTTTCGGCGCAGAACCTTGGACTCAACGAGGCCGCTGAACTGGTTAGCAAATTTCTTAGAGAGACTGGCTTCACAGTGGAGCTGTTCTCCCAGAGCAAGGGTCCACCCGTAGTATTCGCTGAGCTTCCATCAAAGATCGGAAGAAAGGCGCTTGTCTTCTACAATCATTACGATGTTCAGCCTGTCGAACCTGTTGAGCTGTGGAAGAATCCTCCATTCTCGGCAACAGTGGAGGACGGCAGAGTCTATGCTAGAGGAGCCAGCGATAACAAGGGAAACATCGTATCTCGATTAATGGCGATTGACGCGTTCTTGAAGGTGACTGGAGACGTTCCCTGCAATATCAAGTGGGTGATCGAGGGGGAGGAAGAGATTGGTAGCCCTCATTTCTCCGAGTTCATTACACGTTACAAGGAGCGGCTGACCGGCGATTCTGCGATTTGGGAGTTCGGAGGCCTCGACTACGAGGATCGCCCCTTGGTCACTCTAGGCTTGAAGGGAATACTCTATGTTGAGTTCAGAGTTCAAACCGCGCTGAAGGATTCGCATTCAGCTCGAGCGGCGGTTGTCGAGAATCCAGCCTGGCGCCTGGTCCGAATGCTCGACACTATCACGGACGAGGATGGAAGAATCATGGTAGAAGGCTGGTACGACGATGTTAAGCCGTTCACTCAAGAAGAGCTAGAGGTCATCCGAGCGATGCCGTTGGAAGAACACAGTATTCGGGACGAGCTAGGGGTCAAGAACTTCCTCTTCGGTCTGACAGGATTCGAGTTCAAGAAAGCCTTCTACGGAAACCCTACCGCGAACATCGCAGGAATATGGTCAGGATACACTGGCCCAGGACACAAGACAGTTCTTCCATCTGTTGCCCAGGCGAAGATGGACTTTCGCCTAGTGCCAAACCAGGACCCGGTAAAGCTGGCAGGGAAACTGAGGCAACACTTGGTCCGACACGGGTTTGCTGACGTTGAAGTGAGCCTTCAGGCAGAGAATCCTGCCGCGCGGACCCCTATCGACGCGGCGATCGCGAAGATTGCAGCTAAGACAGGGAGGGAAGTGTTTCACAAAGAGCCCGTAACCCTCGTGACCTCGGCAGCTTCGGGTCCCATGCACTATTACACAAACACACTAGGACTACCCACCGTGGCCATTGGTTGTAACCATGCCAAGAGCAACACTCACGCCCCTAACGAGAACCAGAGGATTGACGTGTTCGTTCAAGGAAGCAAGTGGATAGCACGGGTCATCGAAGAATTCGCAAAACAAGCCTAAAAGATGATCGAGCCAAGCGGCGACCGTTCGTTCGCTCTCACAGACGCCTAGCAGCATGCTCGGGGTGTGGGAGATGGGTAATCCTCTCCGGCCCCGCAACGAAAATAAGGGGGCCCAAACTCTAAGCTGTCGGAGGAAGGCTCGTTTAGAGTCTCTAAGACTCTCTACGTTTGCTTCGCAATTGCCACTATTGTAGCGATGGCTATCTCGCTGGCATACCCAGCATGGTTGCTTTCACACCTAACAGCAAGCCCCTACAACACGGTATCATATTCCAATCCCGCCGTGGGGCTTCGCCTAGACCTTTCCGTAAATTCGACCTCTTTCAACCCCGGAGACGATATTGCAATAACAATAAACGAACATAACCTACGTCTACTCCCGAACGAGGTACGGGCCGCTTCGGACTGGAAGCTTCAGGGCTTGAGCCTAGGACCCTGTGGAACTGTGAATCGCCCCATCGGCTTCGCCGTATTCCATGGGAACTACACGAAAGACGACATATCTGCCGGACACCCTTTACAATTGTACAAACCAGGAACCTACTTTTGTCCCATGATACTTTCAGGAATTAACTCGTACATATTCGACCCTGCGAGCAATCTCGCTAACGTTATGGGAACTTGCACTCCAAACCCTTGTTTCAAGTTGCCGATAGAGGATCAGAGTGAAGTCGCCGGATCATGGGGCGAGACCATATTGCCGTTCCTTGGTCAGGCAACTTTCCATCAGTTCTCACCAGGTGTGTACACGGTAGCAGGAGGGGATGAATGGGGAGACATCCTCCTTCTCAACTTCACAGTATTCTAACCCGGGCAAAACTCAAACGAAGCTACCTCATCTCGACGACCCTGGTTGGGTGCGGCTTGAATTTCTTCCGAAGTGATAGTCGCTAGCAAGTGCCTGGTCACTGCAAGCGTTTATTCTAAGCGAGCCCGTGTGTCCATAGGGGCTTTTGGCCTCGTCAACTCTTCTTGGCGCGGCCGTCGCTGGTCTAGTAAGCACCGTTTTCATGACCCTGTTCGAGTTCCCTTTCTGGAAAAAATGGGGAATGAACGGTGTGGCTGAGTGGCAAACCAACTGGGTAATCATCTCTAAGCTCACCGGCGGAACCTCGAACCGAATCCAGGAGCCAAGAATCTCTTGGACTATTAGCCTTCATTTGTGGCATGGAACTGCGGCTGGTATCGTCTTCGGACTTCTACCCGTTTTGATGTTGCTACCAGCCGGGAACTTCTCGGTTCTTCTCGATGCCGTTATCTATAGTGTTGCACTCTGGATCATCTTCATGGTTGCACCTAGAAGAGCGTTCGAATCAGCAGGCGGTAGGCGAATTTCAGTTCGTAGTTTGTCGGTCGCCTTAGCGTCCCACTTTGTCTACGGAATCCTCTTAGGACTCCTGGTACCTCTTGCCTAGGACTGGACTGCGTTAAGTTCTGACATGATGCATGAGGGAGTTGGCTCAATTGTCCTTGGAGCTAGGCTTGGGGCGCTAAACTGATATTCTGATCGTTCAAACAATGTGATGAGTTGACTGCGTCTCCGAGCCCGCCACTGTGCCCTGATTGCAACTCGAAACTAGTTAGCCACTATGGCACCAGAGGATGGGCATGCGATCGCTGCGGCTACTCCACCGAACCAGCAGGCAACTCGTTGGAACTCCAAAGACAGCCAAGCGGTCTCTGGTATCTTCTTCCAGTCTTCTTCTGGATCATAGGCGGTCTCATCTCTTACGTAGCTCTCCAAGAGAGGGACCGGTCGATGACTAACAGGTCCCTCTTCATTGGATTCATGTTCACCCTAGCAGGAGTTCTCTTCCTCGCGGTCATATCGACATCTCTCCGATGAAGAACTCGTTTCGGTTCGTCCTCGAGATTCACGTTGGCGCTTTGCATTTTCTGCTCAAGCTTTCTTCAGCGACCCCATTCTGGTAGGGTTTGAATTTTCCTGTTTGTGGGACCCCATAGTCGCGTAGTTTCTTGCGTACCCTTTTTTGCAAAGCGCATCATTACGTAGCAGGCTTCTTGGTGGTTTGCCTCGAAGGTTGGATCTAGGTTACCGTTAAGACCACTGTGACTGTATGGGTTAGACTCCCGCTCGCCGCGGTTATCGTGATCGTATACGTGCCAGGTGGGGTCTTGTGTAACGTGCGAACAGTTAGTGTGGATGTTCCGGATCCTCCTGAGCTCAACGAGACGCTGTTGGAACTGAAGCTGAGCCGGGGCCCGCTGGGCGTGCAGACTGCAGAGAGAGATACCGTGCCAGCGAACCCGGCCATACTGGCTATGCTGACCGTAACGGTCCCGCTGGTGCCGGCAGCTAGGCTGAGAGATGATGGGTTCACAGCGAGAGTAAAGTCTTGAACATTGACGGTGATTGTGACTGAACGAGTGGATGAGCCGCTGGTCCCAGTGACGATTACCGTGTATGTTCCTACCTTGGTGGAGTTGATGGTGAGAGTTGAGGAGCCTGATCCTCCGGGGCTCAAGCTGATGCTGGCCGGGCTGATGGAGGCGGTTAGGCCAGTAGGGGTCACTGATATGGAGAAATTGATCATGCCCGCGAAACCGGCAACGCTCAGGACTGTTACGGACGAGGTGCCGGAGGTGCCCGCCTGAATGTTTACGGTGGTTGGGCTAGCGGAGATTGTGAAGCCTCCAACTTCGACCGTTATCGTTGCGGTGTGAGACAAAGAACCGCTAGAGGCTGTAACTGTAACAGTATAGGTGTTCTGGGTCGACGAGGTGAACGTGCAGGTGGAGTTAGCGGAGCTTCCGGACGAAAGGAAGACGCTTGTCGGATTGCAAGATACGGTTAGTCCGGTGGACGGAGTGACTGTTTCTGTGAGGTTTACGTTACCTGAGAAGTTTCCTAAGCTTGTTAGGTGGATGGTTGATGAGGCGCTAGAGCCTGATTGGAAGCCCACCGTGGACGGGTTGGCTGCGACACTGAATCCGGATGATGCGACCACGCTGACATTGATGATGACCTGGTGGGATAGCGAGCCAGTTGTCCCGGTGATCGTGACGGTGTAGGTCCCTACTGTGCTTGAGCTGACGGTTAGGGTTGAGGTGCCTGTGCCTCCGGATGTGAGGGTTATGCTGGTTGGGCTCAGGGAAGCGGTTATGCCTGAGGGAGAGACTGAGGTTGCAAGGTTGACTGTTCCTGTGAAGCCGTTGAGGCTTGTCACGGTTACGGATGATTGCGTGGCCGAGCCTGCAGTGACCGTGAGGCTTGATTGGGCAGAAACCATGAAGTCGGTTACTCTTACTGTTACCTGGACGGTTTGAGATGTTGAACCGCTAGTGGCCACGATTGTCACTGTGTATGTGCCGCTTGTGGTGGAGCTCGCTGTCAGCGTTGATGTTCCTGTTCCGCCACTGGTTAGGGTGACGCTGGAAGGACTCAGGGATGAAGTCAGACCTGAGGGGGAGACGTTTGTTGAGAGGGAGACAGTTCCTGAGAAACCGTTCAGACTCGTCAGGGTGATTGTGGAGATGGCGGAGGAACCTGCTTGAGTTGTGACCGTGGTAGGATTGGCGGAGACGCTGAAGCTGGACGGGTTAGATGGACGGACGCTAGTAAACTTGATTGTAGAGGGTGAGGAGGTTCCCGTGGCATACAACAGGTCAATTGTTGGACTGGTGCCTGTTGGCCTGAGGCTCAGTACCTGATCACTAGCTGAGGAGTCGAGATAGTTGACGGTCGGGTTCCAGACCCCGCCGGCAGGCAGCCGGACATAGCCGAGGGGTCCGCTTCCACCGTCGGTGTTGACGTTCATGAGAAAGAGGTAGTAGTCGCCAGTGGTGATGTGGACGGCTATTCCTGCCCAGCCTCGGTTGGTCACTGCGAGTGAGGGCGTGTCGATGTGAGTCTTCACGTCTTGAGAGTTCAATGTGAACACCCCATAACTCAGAGTTCCGGTTATGCCGTAAGCGACGACTACGAGTGAGCGGACAGGGTCCCAGGCGAGGCCGACAGGATCATCATCTGCGTCAGAGCAATTGGTTTCATAGGTGAGGTTCTGGGATCCCCAGGACCAGCCGGACCCATTCCAGGTTGCCTTGTTGAGGGCTATAGTCTCAGGAGGTCCGGTGAACCTGTTGGCCATGAGGTAGACATTGTTGTTGTCCGGTCTCTCGATCATGTTCGGGACAAACCATGTGATGCTGACCGAGTCCAGTAATGCTATGTCAGGAGTTGATGAAGAGCCTGCAAGATTAGTCCAGCCTGTTGAGGAATCCCATCTGAGACTTTTGACCATAGTCCGAGTGGAGTTCTGCCAGGCCCAAGCTGCCAGAATGTCCCCGTTGTGGAGGAGAACAGCTGTAGGATATCCAGCTAGACCGGACGAGTCGAGGGTCTTGGGCGTTCCGATGGTGAATCCTGTAATATTGTTCTGAGAATCTCGCTGGATCACTACTGGAATGTCGCTAATCATTCCGGCACCCGAACCACCTTCGACAATGAGTCGGAGCGACGTCAGAGACATGAGCACCGCGGCCGGCCTCGCATAGGCAGACGCGGGGGTCGATGATTTCACAGGAACAGACCAGCCTCCTAGCATCGGGTCAGAATCATCATAAGCCAGCCCGATCCTTCCCGAACTGTCAGTATAGACGGCGATCATCTTACCTGCAGAATCCTGGATCAGCTTTGCGCCGCCGGCCGTGGCCAATGATGATGGTCCGGGTGCAGCATCGGAGGCGACGATTATGGACGTGGGCGGTGTCCCAGTGACCGTGACTGTGGTCGAGGCCGCCCCAGTCGCTCCTTTGGAGTCTGTGACAGAAAGTGTCGCGGTATAACTGCCTGAGGTAGTGTATGTGTGGGTTGCAGGGTTGCCTGTGCCTGTCGCTCCGTCACCGAAGGTCCACGAAAAGGTGTAGGGTGAGGTTCCGCCGGAAGCTGTTCCTGTGAAAGTTACGACTTGCCCGGTCGCAGGGGAGGTGGGAGTGAAACTGATGCCGACGTTTAGTCCCGATTGGTGGATTCTCCAACCGGTTAACGGATGGAGTTCCCATCCTGAAAAGGAGTGACTCGCAGAGTTCGCATTATTACCATCCCAGTAGACGAAGCCTTGGAAATCGATCAGTGTAACGCCTTGGGTGGTCTGGCTGTTCAGTGCGTTGGGGTCGCAGGCTGTACTGGACGCACAGTACTTTGCAGCTTGCCAGTCATGGTCGATCTCCATATGGATCCGGCCGTAACAGGTCGGGTCTTTGGCTGTTGTGCACGAGGTATCATAGTTGGAGACAATAGCGGGGTCGTAGATATTGAAGGTAAAATCGTTGACAGTCGCTCCGCCGTATGATCCTCCTCCGTTGGTAGCATCATAGGTGGTAGACGAGTCTTCAAAGGTTGCACCCGCCCTTTGGGCACCGTCGATCTCGACAAAAACACCTTGCTGCTTTCCGAAATTATTGGCGATGGTACAGGCTGGACCTGGAGAATGCCACCCTGCTGGAGTTGGCCCAGGGGTCAACCATCTCTTCGCGTCACCCCCGCTAACGGTCGTGGTGATCCCGGGACTGAATGGGCTGGCATTGAAAGAGGCTGTCCCAGTCTGATTCGCAGTAATGTCTGTAATTCTCACACTCGTGGGTGTACAGCTCACATTGGAATTCCACGAGCCAACAAGAGGAGCCTGCGTTGTCGCTGGCACCACGAAAACTGGTAATGCGATTTGGATTACAGGGATGAGAAGAAGAGTTAACGTGGTAATCGCAGTGATCCGTGAAAACCGAATTGCTGTAAGCACTCTCTACTTTCCCAGCGATAATATTCGAGAACACGGACGGATCGTTACTTTCAACATATGAACGGGCCGGGACCCAAGGCCCATTTAGCCATTGCTTCTGACGGCCTATAGAAAGATAGAATGGGCTGTCAGGTGATATAAATCGCAACATTTGCAAGCGTGTCTCTGAACCTCTGTGCAATCCGAATTTCGATCAAGAGACATAGGATAGCTTGGTATCCTGCGCGGTGAGGACCCGTTCTAGCCCTTCTGAATCGTTTTCAGTGGCCCCAATTGGCTGGGAGCTTGTTGTTTTCCTGTCTGTAGGACCCAGTAGTCGCGTAGTTCTTTGCATAGCCCGTTCTTTGCGAAGTGTAGCATTATGCAGCCGGCGAGTGTTACGTCTTCCACTTTCTCTTTCATCGTGGTCCAGTATTCAACGGCGGCTCGGGACCCTTCCACGACAGGCTTTCCAAAACGAACCTCGTACACCTGTCCAACATCTAACGCCCCCAGCGTATAATCCAGGATACTCTTCCGTCCCTGGTTTACGGGCCGGAACGGATGAGAGTGGTAGGCAGCGTCTTCGGTGAAGAGCGAGGTTATTGCTTTTGCATCTTTCTTCAGCCATGCCTTGGTGTAGTTACGAATCCATCTGTTAACAACCAGCCTGGTGGTAGCCAACTTGAGACCGTCCCTCGATCAACCACGCCGAAATATCATTTATCCCTGACTTCACCGAGGACGACGCTGTTCGGGACCCCCGGGCTTTTTCTACACCCTCATCGGACTCTGACCTCTTGGATCATATTTCTCAGCGAGTTAGCCACCTTCTCCAAAGTTATCATTTTCATGCGTTGGCAGTCAGCACTCCGCCGGAAGTAAGGTGTTGTCATGAATTCGTCCTGAAACCCCAGTCGACGGTGTGCCCAGGACAAGTTATCGTCAGTTTATTATCCGATAGTCCCACCTCCTAATGCTCTGGCCGTTGATTAGTCTCATGCTTCTCAAGTCTAACGGAGATGCGGGAGCGGAGACCTTGAACGGGTTTCCTGAGGAGGTGAAGCAGGGCGAGCTGCTCTGGGTTGATGCTGAGAGTCCGACGGAGCAGGAGTTGGCCGATCTGAAGCAGAGGTTTGCACTCGACGATTACGCGGTTGAAGATGTGGTCCATAAAAATCAGAGGCCGAAACTGGAGGAGTATGGGAAAAGCGTCTTCGCAGTCATCCACGTACCTGTTGTGAAGAATCGGAAGAGTGAGATAGTCGAACTCTTCATGTTCTTTCAGAAGAACTGGATCATAACCATCCACTCCGTCGAATCGGAGCTGATCCATGCTGTAGACTCGCGGATAATGACAAGGGGCCTCTCTCCTCTCGCGACCACTCCCTCGCCTGACCTCTTGT
>VBBV01000177.1 GCA_005883695.1 Candidatus Bathyarchaeota archaeon
GGTTGTTCTCTACTTCTATCCGAAAGACGATACCCCTGGTTGTACCATCGAGGCCTGCGGTCTCAGAGATCAATACGAGAAAATTCGCGAGCTAGGAGCTGAAATCCTAGGCGTGAGCGTTGACAACGTCGTGTCCCATCAACACTTTACACAAAAGTTCAACCTCCCATTCCAGCTGGTCGCGGATTCAGACAAGAGCATCACAAAAGCCTATGGAGTTCTGAACGAGAAATCCAACATGGCCAGACGAGTCACCTTCATCATCGATGAAAAGGGGATCGTCGAGAAGGTATTCGATCCCGTCAAGGCTGACGCACACACGCAACAAGTAATCGAAGCCCTATCTCAATAGTCATTCGCGAATTCCACGGACTGGAGATAGACTACCTAGACCTTCAGTATAGTGTCATTCTGGAATAGGATATTCTGCTGTCCAAAGCTCTGATAGACCTTTCGAGGGATCGAGATGTCAGCGAGGTACAAATCGCCGACGTAAGGTGAGGCGCTTGGTGAAAGGAACCCGGTCTTCGGCAGCGCTAAGGTGAGGGTCGCGGTCGCTTTGATACACGGGTCGTAGGCCTCACCGCTCGTCGCGTTCATTCCTGAGGGAACGTCCAATGCCAAAATGGGGCGGCCGCTCGAGTTGGCGTCTTCGATTATCATCGCTACTCTGTCCCGAGGGTTGCCCTCAAGTCCATATCCCATGAGACCATCGATAAGCAGATCATAATCTCTCAGAGCGTACTCTGTTGATAGGATCGGGATTCCCATTTTTTCGAGGATGTGAAGTTGTCCAAGTGGTACACTCTTCATTCTATCTTTGGTTGTGCCAACAATCACCTTGACGTCGGCGCCCCAGTCCGCTAAGTGTCTCGCAGCGACCATTCCATCGCCGCCGTTGTTGCCTCCGCCAACGAGGCAGGCAACACGCTTTCCGAAAGTTGTCCCCTGCAACATCCGCCGGGCCATAGTCGCTGTGGCTCTGCCCGCGTTCTCCATCAACATGAGGACATCCACTTGGAACTTTCGAATTGTGATATCGTCTATCCTACGCATCTCTTCAGACGTGACGTAGACAATTCCAGCCTTCTCTTGCATTCTCTCTTTGACCTGCCGAGCAGATATACTTAGAGTACCGCGAATGAGGAATATTCAAGACTTGAAACCATGGGAGGAGCGATTGTGAGGTTGAGAATTGCATCTCCTAATTGACGACGTTCAGCTATGGGATGGGACCGGCTCGCCCGCAAAGCCCAAAATGTCCGTAGAGGTTCGGGATGGGAGGGTCCATTGGGTCGGGCCCGCGTCCCAATGGCATGGTAACCGCGCTACTATTCGAGTCGTTGACGGCAGGGCTCGGACGCTGATTCCCGGGCTAATGGATTGTCATGTTCACTACAGTAGTCCAGGCGGGCCTGAATGGATAGCGCGATTTACCGATCCCCTCCCCGAAATCTCAATGCGTGCGATTGAACTCGCTGAGACCAGTTTACGAAGCGGGGTTACTACCGCGCGAGACGTCGGCGCGCCCAACGGGGTCAGCATCAGGCTCGCACGAGCAGCACGGGCAGGAGAGATTCATGCCCCGAACATTCGTGCCGCTGGAACCTGGATTGCCCACCGTGGCACCTACGTTTCCTTCGCAAGACAATTCGGGGAAGTTGACGAACTCAGAAATGCGATTAGGACAGAAATTGACGATGGAGCAGACCTGATCAAGGTCGCACTCGCGGGCTGGAATGAAGGTGCCCGTCCCCAGGAGGCGCCGGATATTCCATTCGACAAGAAACTGCTCGCGGTGGCCATCGAAGAGGCGCAAAAGTCAGGGTTCAAGATTGCATGCCACGCCAACGACCCGACCAGCTGTCGAATAGCCGCACACGCAGGCGTTGATTCCCTTGAGCACGGGATGTTTCTCGAAACAGGAGATCTTGAAGCCATGGCGAAGAACAAAACATACCTCGTCCCGACCATGTCAGTCTGGGACGCCATGCTCTACTACGCACGTGCAGTTGATTGGCCTGAGACCCGTAGGAAGCGAGCCGAGGATCTACGACAAGGGTCACGTGCAGCAGTCACAGCGGCTATCAAGGTTGGTGTGAAGGTAGCGCTAGGGACGGATGCCGGGGGCGGAGCGGCCCGTCACGGCCGAATAGCGAGAGAAGCTGAGCTGATGGTCGAATGCGGGATGGAGCCAGGCGGTGCGCTCATCGCCGCAACATCAAGCGCGGCAAGTCTAATCGGCGAAGGTGATCGCGGAACAATCGAGGAAGGAAAAATCGCTGACCTAGTCCTGCTTGACGCGAACCCTCTGGAGAATATTGGCGCACTGAGATTGATCGTGGCCGTGTTTCAAGAAGGACGGCGCGTGGCGTAGATCGCTTCCGACAAAGAACCCAACATGGCCGCCGTTTATCGCCTGCTCTCATCCATCTTTACAAAGAAGGTGCGACCACAGGTTTTTGGTGGACCGGGCGGGATTTGAACCCGCGACCTTCCGGTCTCTAGACCATATTCTGGTTTGCAAACCGGACGTTCTTCGGCCTGACACTTGACTCGTCAGCATACCAGGCTGAACTACCGGCCCACTCGGCCGAACCCGATATTCTACCCGGTTAAAGCCTTTGACGAAGCGACCTCCCCCGAGCGAAACATCAGACGACAACGAATCAAAAAATAAGCATGCTTTTCTCGACCCCCTGGGGTGGTCGATTTTCGCGCGCCCCGCCCTTCACGAAAAACGCTCTAACATGCTACCACTTTTCCTTCAGCCAGCGTCAATTGAGCGATTTCGGGGATGGTGGGGCCGCCGGCGGGATTTTCCCACCTGCTAGAGGTGCTTTGAACCCGCCCCGAAGGCTCCATTTGCCAGGGTCTTTCCTTGGGGACCCTTCAGGCCTTTACGCTACCAAGCTACGCTACGGCGGCCACGCGGGAAACCGGGTCGTGGCGAGGA
>VBBV01000095.1 GCA_005883695.1 Candidatus Bathyarchaeota archaeon
CAGGCCTCCGAGGATGAGTTGGAGCCTTATCCTGGCTACCAAGGGTTCGCGTCTTCAGTCTTGTCTTCGCCCGCGCTACAACTCTGGCCTTTGTCCCAGAGATAATTGCACGTTCAGCATTCAACACGACCATCTTCTTCCCCTCCAAGGCTTGCTTGGCGACGTAACTAGCCATCCTTCCCAAGATCAGATTAGAAGCGTCAACCACTTCTTCTTCCGGCGAGAGACTTGCGACCATTTTTTTCAACTTTCACTCATTCCTCCAAGTCCCTCTCCGAAGCCTACGGATTTTGCGTTAATGATCCGCGCGGCCTCAAGGACGATCTTTTCGGGAGGCATAGTTCCAGTCGACTCGACAAGGAACGTGAAGGTTCGAGCTTTCTCGTCATAGTTGTAGGTCGCGGCTGAGACAGATTGCCATTTCGCGTGGACGTTTCCTCTCCCGAGCCTTGCGTATGCTTCGAGCTTGATCCTTTGGCCTGCAGTGAGTTTCACTATAGGGATCTTGTCCGAGACTGGCTTGACCTCCGGATTCTCAGGCTTAAGCTGCGACGAGTATACTACTTCGATCGGTTCAGAGGCTTCTATCTCGAGCGAGAATGATGCCCTGCATTTTTCACAGCCCAACTCGCTCTTACAGGTGCATTCTTCCGGTAGATTGTAAGAGCCGTCAGTTGTGACCGGAACTAGTCCAAGGCGGTGCGCGAGAATCTCATCATACATAACGGAGTTATTCTCAAGGATCATGACGTCGTCAATCGCCATCACCGGAATCTCCGAGATCATTATCCGGCGTAATGCATTGGCGAAGGCGGGCGATACGTCTGAAAGCACGAAGCGGAGAGTCTCTTGTTCCTTGCTCAGGAGTTTAATGTCCATCTAGCTATCATACTTCCAGGATGAAGGTGACCCGGGCAAGCGGTCCGGACTTTATTTAAAGCTGACGAGAAAATGAGCCTGAAAAACGGCAAACGCCACGGAAACCTCTAGGACAGATGGCTTAGTTGCCAAGGTCCGGCCATTAGTCGCTAGACGGAGAAGAAGAGGATTCCGAAGTAGATATTGACCAGCCCAATCGCGATGGCGATCGGTGGAAAGGCTAACACTGAGCCTATGAACTCAAAGAGGTCCTCAACGAACCTCAACAGCACGTAGATTGCGAGAGTTGCAATGAGGAAGACAACCACGAGAACCGTGGTGCTTGTAAACAGGGATGGGAGAAATGTTCTGAGAAAGTATGCAATCAGCAACCCCAACGCGAGGGACAGGAGAGAGGCCCAACGAACGTTTCGAATGGGGCGTGAGATGAGAAGAACCCCGAGTAGAATCATCGCCGGCAAGAAATACTTGAGATATGGCGAGCTTGCCGACGCAACGGCGTCAGAAATCGCGCCCGAGAGAAATCCGAGGCTGAGGGCATAGTCAACCGCGACTATGAGCACTAGTATGCCGACAGCGAACCCTAGAATGGATAGCGCGCGTCCGAGCGCCTGTGAGACGCGTTTGAAGAGGGGGGCGCAGGCACAGATTCCTCCTGCAACTAGTATTATGCCTGCCGAGAAGACCATGAGTTGTATTAGTCTCGTTGGGGTATTTGCTCAGTTTAAGTGGCTTGCTACTTTTTCTCTGGTTCGGGCTCAGCTGCCAGCTCTTCATCTGGCTCGACCAGTTCGAGCGGCTGTTCTGCCTGAACTTCTTCCTTGATCTCCGGTGAAACCACCGGGAGAGCAGGCATAACCGGTGCCACAATGGGCGCTTCTTCTATAACCCTGGCAAGTCTCTTACCTCCCGGCGCGGCTCGCGCGGGGTGCTGAGCATTCGTCAGCGGGCTTCTCTGATCGAAAGCGATTCTGGACTCTTCATCGCGTTTGACAATATAGCTAGGCACTGATACGATCTCGTTTGCGATACTGATGTGTCCGTGGCTGACGAACTGGCGTGCCTGATGAATACTCCTCGCCAGTCCAGATCGGTAAACGATCGTTTGCAGGCGCCTCTCCATCAAATCCTTAACGTTGAGATCAAGGATGTTATCGACGCTCGCAGATTCTGGTAGGATTCCAAGCCGCGCAAGACGTCTAAGGTACTGACTTTCAATCTTGGACTTTTGTTCTTCCGACCCGCCGAGTAGAGATCTCGCTATCCCGCGTATCTTCGAGAGCATCGTTTCATGACGCCTGAGTTCCCGCTTGTTTCTGAGACCGTACTCGCCAAGGAGATGGAGCTCCGCTTCGAGCTGTTCCTTTCGCCATGGATGACGAGGAGTCTCGTATGTCTTTCTCGGCTTTCTCGGGTCGCCCAAGTACTAGTCCTTCTTCTCTTCCTTCTTCCCACTCGCTGCCGCTCGCGCCGCTTCCATGAGAACTTTCTTCTTAACTCCCACAGCTTTTCCTGAACGCCCAGTAGTTCTCGTTCGCTGGCCTCTCACTTTCAATCCAAGGGAGTGTCGGATACCCTTCCAGCTCTTGATATCCTTCATCAGATCGATATCGGCCTTGTTTCTGAGCGCGAGATCCGGCCCAACAAGGTGCATGTCTCGGCCACTCTCGATATCCTTTCTGCGATTAAACAACCGTGAAGGTATCCCATGTTTCGCCGGATCCTTGATGACGTCTTCTAATCGTGCAATCTCCGCCTCGCTTAGACTTCCTATCCTCGCCTCAGGGCTGATCCGGGCCACTTTCACGACTGCTTGGGCGAAGTTTGGCCCAACTCCTCGTATCCTGCTCAGCCCGAACGGCACCTTCTTGGTCCCATCAACGTCCGCTCCGAGTACGCGGAGGATGAGTCTAAACTCTCTTGACATCGCGCTTACACGAGGAAGAGGAAGCCTACCCCATCGCTTAATTTAACGTTTCGACTTTGCGACAGCTTTGCGCCTCACGAAGCAAGCGCTTAGCAAGTTCGCGTCTGATCCGGTTTGGATCTCGCCAAGTGATCTTGCCTTCTCAACTCCAAGTTTCCGTTTCGGTTGCAAACTTTTTTCTCCGGTGAAAAAGTTCGTCCAACGAAAATTTTCTACGACAGGAGATTTTTTTCTCACCGGAAAAATTTACCGACGAACTCGGTCGATGTGTAAACAATTCTTAAATACATCACGCGCCTTGTTGGCCATTTATCCGAAAAAAATTCGCGAGAAAGAGAAATCAACTCCAGAAATGTTCGGGCCTCATCTTACACTTGATTTGTCGGAGTGTAATCCTGAAAAGCTCTCCGACCTTTCTTACATCTACAATATCCTAGACGAGCTTCCGGATGTTATCGACATGCACAAGATCACTGCGCCGTACGTGTTCGTCTACAAACCGAAAGGAAATCCGACAGAGTGGGGAATCAGTGGCTTCGTGATCATTGCCGAGAGCCACATCAGTATTCACACCTTCCCAGACAACAAGCACGCCTTCATGGACATTTTCAGCTGCAAACAGTTCGACATTCACACGGCCGTCAACTACATCACATCCAAGCTTGAGGCCCACAAGGCGGACAAGAGACTCTCGGGAAGAGGAAAAGAGTATCCGCGCCAAGTCATAGCCGCGAGAGAGATCGTGGCAAGGTCACGCCCAACGCTCAAGCACTAGAGCTGCCGAGAACACTTTTTCACCGGAACGCGGTTTGATCTACCGGCCGGAGTACGCACTACAACGAAACCTTAAATGACGTATTCCATCGGCGAGTGACAAAGCTCCAGATGTGAAACTGTGCCAACTATAGAAGTTGGACGCGTCTGCGTCAAACTCAACGGAAGAGAGGCCGGCCGCAAGTGCGTCATAGTCGATGTTATCGACAAGAACTTTGTCCTAATCACCGGACCCAAAAAAGTGAACGGAGTCCGTCGTCGTCGAACCAACGTCAAACATGTTGAACCGACCGCCGAGACTATCGAGATCAAGAAGGGCGCTGCTGACGAGGATGTCGCCAAAGTAGCTGAAAAGGCGAAAAAGACAAACTATCTGAAAGAGATAGTCACGATCAAAGAGATCAGTGTAGCAGCCTAGTAAAAGACCAGACTGCGATCAGCGAATCCTAATCTGACTTCTAGGTTGTGGACAACTATGTCATCAACGACAGTTTAAGAATCAGAAACCGCCCTGTCCGTGGTGGAGAAAAATTGGTTGTCACAACAGGCTCCCTGGAATAAGTCACAGAAATTGCTCGTCAAGCTCGACGAGGAAACAGACCCGGCGTTAGGCTGTCCGCCAGAGAAGAGGACGATTAATCAGCACATCCGGTTCGGTCTGATCAACCTGGATAAGCCCTCAGGCCCATCAAGCCACGAAGTCGTCGCATGGGTCAAACGTCTCCTTCGGTTGAACCACGCTGGCCACGGTGGAACTCTAGAGGTCCTCTTCAGGGCCGGAGTAATCCAATGGTCACCGGCGTTCTTCCGCTCGCCCTAGAAGACGCTACCAAGACGATCCAGGCATTCCTTCTCACCGGGAAGGAGTACGTCTGCCTCATGACAATGCACGGCGACGTCGACCAGACTAAACTCCGCGGTGTACTGGAGGAATTTGTCGGCGACATATTCCAGAAACCCCCAGTGAGAGCCGCGGTCAAGAGGGAAGTCCGGAAAAGAACAATCTACTCGATCGACGATGTGGAAATTGAGGGAAGACAGGTTCTATTCCGCGTCGCCTGTCAAGCAGGAACCTACATCCGGAAACTAGTTTACGATGTCGGAGAAGTTCTCGAAGTAGGCGCTCACATGCGAGAACTCCGCAGAACAAGATCCGGATCCTTCACTGAAGGAGACATACACTCCCTCTACGATATGCTCAAACTCTCTCAGGCCTCCCCGGACGAGAGGGAAGGGATGGTCCGGCAAATCGTTAGACCGATGGAGGACGCATTCGAGTATGTTCCGCGAATCTACATTCGCGACTCCGCTGTTAGTTCAATATGTCACGGTGCTGACCTTGCTGTTCCTGGGATTGTCAAGCTAAGCGAGGGAATACGCCCCAAGACCGCAATCGCGCTGTTTACGCTCAAAGGAGAACTCGTCGCATTATCAAGAGCGCTCATCGGAACCGAACAGATAATGAAGGACGAGCGCGGGCTCGCTGCTAAAACGGTTAGGGTGATTATGCCGACTGATACATATCCCAAACTGTGGAAACCGAAGCATCGTCGTTCCGTGGTAACCCAGTTCAATTGACAAGCTTGAGCACGAACCAGGTTACCTTCGTCTGCAATTGTGGAGACGAGATTACGGTCGAGGTTAATCCTGATCAAGAAAATGAGGTTGTGTGCCCAAAGTGTGGCCAGCAATATCGGTTCTTTGGACAGAGTGTTCTGAGATGGGGCAGCAGGTCAGGTGAAGAATAGCACTGATACTGCGACCAGTGTCCAAAGCGGGATGGCGACAGCCGCCCAGATCTTTCGATCCCACGTGAAGACCTTCTGTCCATCTAGTATGAAGAAGGGTATCATGTTGAACGCACCAAGCCAGATATTGATCTGAACTCCCACTCGGAGGAAATGGAAGGCGTTGCCGATTACAAGGTCCCCAAAGCCTAGAGTAGCGGAGCCCGCGAGAGCTATGGCGAAGATCGCGGCGGCTACGATGTTGACCACGGGTCCGACGAGAGAGATTACTCCGTTGGCCTTCCGATCGATTCCCTCGCCAAAATAACTCGAGCGTGAGGCGATGTACACGGCTCCAGGGGCGGCGAAGATGAAGGTGCCCTGCGAGATTACTGCAAACAAGAGGGCCATGATTGCCCCCACGGTCCAGAGCTTGAATTCTGCCCAACATCCATAATGTTGGGCGCTGAACTTGTGCGCAAGCTCGTGCCCTAGGAATCCCGTTCCGATCACTAAGAGCGTTAACAGAAAGACCTCCAATACCTCCAGGGGTCTTAGGCCACTGAACACGTACCTCATCGAGAAACTGAGGCCCAGGACCAAGAGAGCTGCGGTCAGCGCGTAGAGTTCTCGGCTCGATACTGAGGATAGCTTTGGGGCCCTGATCAGTCTCAGGTTTGTCCCCGACGAGCGTCGCTCGACTCGAATAATGGGCTTTGGGGCTCGCGCTTGCTGGATGTTGGGGCATTCGTGGTTCTCGGGGAGTCGGTGGTAGACGCAGTGTGTGCGGTCGCAGTATCTGCACACGTAGGGGATGAATTCTTCCGCCCCGCAGACGGCGCAGCGTTCCATGATTGTCCAGTGATTGTCTGCTTGCCCACTTAAAATCGTGCCTGCAAGAGGGAATATTTCGTAGTAACGACCGTGCGTGTTGGTTGGTTACGCGAGGCTTAGAATCGTATCTCACGACTTGCCGATTCAAGGGTGGCGTCCCCCGGGCGCGGACACTGCCATTCGCCCGTCAAGGGTTGACGGCTGGCCCGCACCCACCGCCACTCTAGTTCTTACTTCTCGGACGGTCGAAGTTTCAGCCGGTGTTTTCGGTTTCTTTCCCAAAGGGGAAAATAGTTCCTCGTAAACGGGCTTAGGCTGGGCCGGGATTCCTGAGCCTGGTACAGGGCAGTCCACTCCGAGAAACGTGGGCCTAGGCCTGGAAAAGTAGGCTCCTGTCAGCCTGTGGTCCTTGCGGGCCGCGTGGGTTCAAATCCCACTCCCGGCGCCATTACACCCGCCTGCAGTCTGACATGTAATACAGCGCCGCGTGTCCACAATTTTTCGCAGAGGAGCAGTAATCCCGGCGGTGGCACGAACTGGTAGAGCCTTCTTCCGTCAAGGGGCCAGAGCTGGCATCTTAATCTTGGAAAGATAGTCCTTTCCATCCGAGAACCTAATCTCCCACTGCGGGTTTATCCCGCCACCGCGGTCGGTGATGACTACTGGGGGCCTGTGTCTCTCCCAGACTCGGAGGACATCAGGGGGGAGCCTCGCAATCCCCGCGGAGGTCATCTTCCCTTCGTTCATTAGCTTCCAGGCCCTCGCTATGTTATACTTCGACCAGTTGGACCCCTTTCGTCTCGGAGAATACCGTATCAACCATCTTTCATCATCTAAGCGTTTGTACCATCCATCAATCCAACCGAAACACAGAGCCTCCTCGCGAGCATGGCGAGATGGAAGTCTTTCGTTCTTCGGGGGACGCTTGTAGATTACTAACAGCGCCGCAATTTTGGTGGCGTGGTTTTTTTCAAGCCACTTCCGCCAGCGCTCTCTTGAAGTGAATCTAAGCGCTCCCTCTACATCTCTCACACTGCTGGGCCAATCCCATTCAGTCTAAAATGCATTCTTGAGTAGGGATGAGCAAGAATTGTCGTGCAAAGCGTGGAACCACAGGTTCCAGCTCCTATGCCACTCCCGGCGCCAACCTAAGAGTCAGCTGCGACGAGCATGTTTTCTTCGGTGTTTGGTGCATCTCTTTCGGCCCGGGTCTTCGCATTGCTCTCTTGTGAATATACTTGTTGAGAGGATTTAGTCCTAGGCTTTTTGAGAAATGTCGGATCCTCCCTATGATGTCGAGAAAGATCCGTATCCATTGATGTCTAAGTGGCGCCAGTCCGAGAGGCATAATATGATCGCGGCGTTAAGGGATCTGATTGATGAGGCTTCCAGGATGGCAAAGTCCAAGCGTGCTCCAGCAAGCGAGAGGATCAGGTGGACCCGTCTTGCAGGTCAGTTGATCTGGTACAAGGACGCAATTCTGAGGAGTATGAGCCTTGAATCCATGGAGAATGAAATGTTCGTTATCAAGAAACAAGTCTTCGAAAAGAAGCCGGAACAAAAACCTCCGCCAGGCTACATGTACCCAACCTTCGCTGAGCCCGCCAAGAGATCAGAAAGCCAAGAGCAGGGATAAAGTCCGCGAATTTCGGGCTTATCAGCTAGGATAAGCCGATAATCAGCCCAGATATCGATTCCAAGCAGACGATTTTGAGAGCATAGATTTCCACGCTTATCACTCGGGGATTCCACGGGGATCAAGAAATCCTGGATAAGCCGATAACGAACCCGTCTCGAAAAAACAAGCCCGGAATCCCACTCGGACAGAAAGAGGATCCGGAAAATAAATTCGTATAACTTTTGCAAGGTCCCCGTGTGCCAGAGTGGGGAGAGACAAAAGCCCGAAGGGAACGAAAAGCGGTGGTTTGATTGTTGGTTTGGTGCGGGAGGTGGGATTCGAACCCACGAACCCCTACGGGACAGGCGCCTCAGGCCTGCGCTTCCAAGACCCGTGATCGAAGGGTCTCTTTGACCTGGCTTGGCAACTCCCGCATAACCAAGTCACTTCCCGTATCGCAAAGGAACACGTGCAAGGCCCTAATTGGCTTTCCCTGCATCCACCCAAATCGCGTGTGTTCCCACAAACGCTCAGACTAGAGCATGCCCTAGCAGCCAAGAAATCATCCACGTGAACCCCGACATGACCACAGCAAAAAGAAAAACACGAAAGCTCAGAGGCTCTAGATGCCACGGCTGGGGACGATCAGGTCAACACCGAGACTCAGGGATGCTCGGGGGTCATGGCAATGCGGGCTGGAAACGGCACAAATGGTCCGCGGTCATACGGTATGACCTGCAAATGGGAAGCAGAGGCTTCCACCCCGTAAGGCAAAAGATAACCAACGCGATCAACGTAGGCGACCTAGTACTACAACTAGACCGGCTAATCGAAGAGGGCTCCGCGAAACAAGCCGGCAACATGGTCGAGGTTGACCTTGGAAAGGCCGGCTACCAGAAACTGCTGGGAAACGGCGGGATAAGCCAGCCGCTAAGAATAATTGTTGCGAAGACCTCCGAGCGTGCCCAAGAGAAGATCGGAAGGGCTGGCGGAGAAATTGTCCTCCCAACAAAGAACAAACAGGACTGATCACTAACGGTCAGGTTCATAGAGCTATTCCAACCCCTCACCAGAATCCTCCCAGGAGTCAAATCGCCCCAGAGAGAAGTCGGCTTCACCGAGAAGCTGATCTGGACAGCGGTCACCCTAGTCGTCTATCTGATAATGGCTGAGACGCCTATCTACGGAATCACCCATACTGGGAACATTAACGACCAGTTCGGACCCCTACGGGTCATATTCGCATCCAACCGCGGAACACTGGTCGAGCTCGGAATCGGGCCAATAGTCACAGCCGGGCTAATCCTCCAAGTGCTCTCCGGCTCCAAGATGATCAACGTGGACTTCACAAACCCGGCGGACAGAGCATTGTTCACCGGGGCGAGCAAGGTACTGTCAGTATTCATGACCGTCTTCGAGGGAATAGCCTTCCTGATAGGCGGAGCCTACAACGTACAAAACTCAGCGGGACAACTTATCACGCCTAGTCTGCAGGCTCAATTCCTGATCCTCGTCCAGCTAGTGGTCGCCGGAGTCGTGATCATCCTCCTGGACGAGATGCTGCAGAAAAACTGGGGCTTCGGAAGCGGAATCAGCCTGTTCATAGCCGCAGGAGTCTGCCTCTCCATCGTATGGAGCACGATCGGGCCGATATCACCGGTCGCAGATGGGAAATACTTCGGCGCTATCTTCGCCTTCGCCCAGTCGATCGGGCCGGTACTTTCGAACCCAGGGAGCTTTTCCGCATGGCAGAGCGCACTGTACAGGGGAGGAAGCGGGCTCCCAGACATGGTCGGACTATTCACAACCCTCGGCGTGTTCATCCTCATAATCTACCTCAACGGGCTCCGAGTCGAAGTGCCCGTCTCATACGCCCGATACCGAGGCTTCCGAGGACGCTTCCCGATCAAGTTCTTCTACGTATCCAACATACCCGTCATCTTCGCCGCCGCCCTTTTCGGAAACATCTTTTTCATCGGACAACTACTCTTCCAAAGATACAATCCCACGTGCTCCAGTACGGGGCTAAACTTCTGGCTCAGCCTATTCCCCGGCTGCTTCGTACCCACCAGCTCGACCAATGCCCAACTCGTTCCCAGCAAGGGACTCGCATACTACACGTTCGCCCCTAGATCCATCACCGTCGTCCTTCAAGATCCCATTAGAGCCGCAGTATACATGGGAATCTTCGTACTAGCCTGCGTCTTCTTCGCCGTCACATGGGTTGAGGTGGGCGGAATGGATTCGAAGACAGTCGCAAAACAACTGATCGACTCTGGAATGCAAGTAGAAGGATTCAGACGCTCCGGCACGACGATAAGACAGATCCTCGACCGCTACATACCAACCGTAACCATCATCGGAGGAATTGTCATAGGAACAATAGCGGCAGGCGCGGACTTCCTCGGCGCCTTCGGCACCGGAACAGGGATTCTACTAACCGTAGGCATCATCGAACAATACTACGAGATACTGGTCAAGGAGAGAATTACCGAAATATACCCTGGAGTCAAGGGATTCCTTGGACAGTGAGCCAAGAACGTGTCGCGCACTATCATAGTAGCAGGGATACCCGGGGTTGGCAAAACCACTGTTCTCCAAGAACTGGAAACAGTTGCGCGCGAGAAGAACATTCCGCTGAAGATAGTGAACTTTGGAAACGTGATGAACGAACTGTTCAAGAAACGTGGAAAGACCGTTCATCGAGACCATATGCGCCGCCAAGACCTCGAGCTGCAAGCCAAGGTCCAGGAACAGGCTGCACGCGAGATTGGAAAGACCGGGGGAAAGTCAGCGGTGGTCGTTGACACTCACATGTTCGTCAGGACAAAGGATGGAATCTGGCCGGGAACGCCACGAAGAGTCCTGGAAGCGCTTGACCCTGGCCTAATCATTTTGATCGAAGCGGACCCCGAGGATATTGCAAGGAGAAGGAATGCGGACAGGACGCGCGAGAGAGACAGCAAGACAGTCGACGAGGCCCGGGCCGATCTACAATGGTCAAGATACATGGCCAGCGCCAACGCTGTTCTAGCGGGTGCTCCCATCCAGATCGTTCTGAATCCTGATGGGCATCAGAGAAGAGCGGCGGAGGACCTATTAGCGCTGATCCAGAAGCGGACCCTGCAATGAGCTTCATCGACGATATTCTAAACACATTAGCAGCCCCTCTCCGCCAATACAGTCATCCGCCCTCTGCGACACTCCTAGTGCTGGGTGCTGCGATCGTCCTCTCGCTAATCACTATGTCCGCCAACAGGTTTCTGGTGAACTACAAGATGATTGCAAACTCAAGACGTGAATACATGGCGTGGACGAGTGCAGTGCGGAAAGCCAAGAAAGACGGAGACGAGAAAGCGCTTGAGAAACTTATGAGGCGTCAGTCGGCTATGATGAAGATGAGCTCGCGATCGACCTTCGAGCAGTTTAAGACATACCCGATTACGATCATCCCTTTTCTCTTGATCTACTATACCGTAGTAAGGGCGATCGGCTCGATCCCGGTAGCATATGCACCGCTCGTCCTCCCATTCACCACGGCGACGGCCAACGGCATGTTTTCAGTTCTGTCTCTGTTTTACTGGTATCTTATCTGCTCGTTCACTCTGAGCATTCCGCTGTCCAGATTGTTTGGAGTCCAGTCTTCGTTCTCGATGACTCCAACAACGGGAGATTCTAATTGACGCGTCCCTCGCAGAGGACCGGGGGGCGCCGAAAGAAAGTGCTTACTCTACCATCTGGAATTCGATCTATCCACTTTGAAGCCAAAGCGCACAAGAGCGCGCATTGCTCACGATGCGGAGAAGAGTTACATGGAGTGGTAACGGGAAGACCGGTAGGAGTAGCAAAGAGCTCGCGTGTTCCCTCGCGTCCGTTTGGTGGAGTACTGTGTGGGAACTGTTTGGCATTTGAGATTAGACGAGTTGCTCGCGCGTCAGGTTCCATCGATTGATTGTGACCCTTAGCGGGCCGCACGGGTCTGGCAAGTCTACATACGCGGCGAAGCTAGCTGGATCACTTGGTCTCCGCCATGTGTCGGCTGGGTTAATGTTCAGAAAGCTAGCAGAGGAAAGACAGATCTTGCTGGAAAAATTTCAGGAACTGGCTGCCGCGGATCCAAGTATTGACCGGTTAGTAGACGAAAGGACGATGGCAGAGGCAGAAAGGGGTGACGTCGTGGTCGATGGACAGCTCGCCGGATGGGTTTTGAAGGAGATTTCTGACTTGAGGGTCTTATTGACTGCGCCGTTAGTGGTGAGGTTGGAGAGGATTGCGGCACGAGACCGCGTTAGTCTGGAGGAGGCACGGAGGCAAACATTGCACAGGGAAGGAGTGCAGGCTGAGAGATATCGGAAACATTACGGGTTCAGCGTTGATGACTGGTCAATATATCATCTAATCTTGGATACGAGTTTTGGCTCGATTGAGGATACAGCAAAGATCCTTTTTGCCGCAGCTTTAACGGCAAAGAACGCGAAGATGGGAAAGAGCTCAGAGAGGAATCCGGGACCCCAGCCTATTCCTGCGGGCACTAATCCCTCATAACGACTCCGACCGCGGCAAAGTAGGAGCTCCGCTGAGACAATATCCGGATAGACCTAGCGGGATTCTCTATGGAGGCCATCGTCCAGTAACAGCATGCTCATGCCGGGGAATCCAGTCATGGCTATGCATTCCCCTTCGGGGATGACCCCTCCTGGCAGTACAGAGCACAGAGCTAGTAGTTCAAGAGACAGGGAGTCGAAGCGCTGAACTCGTCTTCGGCTCCATAGATGGCCTCTTCTCCGTTCTCGGAATCATATCAGCCGCCGGGTCCGCGGCGCTGATACCAGTACAGATCTTCGCAACGGGTGTAGGGGGAGCGGTAGCAGGGGCGTTATCCGTTTTTGCGGCAACCTACTTGTCCGAAACTCACGAAAAAAAGACACAGTTGTTGGAGGCGATAACAAGGACAAACCGCCAGCGGTCGAGACAGAGCAACGGCAACAAGAAGAAACCTGTCCCCCTTACAACGGAGCATCCGAAGGTTCATCGCTTGTTGGGAAAGATCAATCGGAGAGCGCTAGGCTCCGGGATAGTCACAGCTATCACTTCCGCACTCGCCTCACTGGTATTGCTGTTGCCACTGGTACTCTTCCCCGAAACCTATGCTGTGACAGCGTCCATAGTCATCGGAGTCATACTACTCTTCTTACTTGGAGCATTCCGAGGAGTCACGCTGAAACAGTCAGCGACGAAGTCAGCAATGAAAATGGTCGTCCTGGGAATTCTCGTAATCTTGGCGAGTAAAGTCCTCGGGTCCTATGTCCTGAAACTCGTAACCTAGCAGCTACGGGATGCCGCCGGCAAGAACCTTCGCCAACTTTGAAGAGTCAATATTGCCGCCGGAGACGATGCAGACAATTCTTCCAGACCCCGCCTTGCCCGTCATCGCTGCGGCCACCGATGCTGCTCCAGCGCCTTCAGCGACAATCCTGTTGCGCTCTACCAAGAGCTTGATGGCTGCGGCAATCTCCGAGAGAGAAACGACCAGTGGCAGAAGCAGATTTCTTGCTCGCTCCCACATCTCGGGCAGAACACTCTTTCCACCGATACCATCGACGAAGCTAGGAATTCTCTTAATCCCTCGCGCCGAGCCAGCAGCGAAAGACGCGGACAATGGTGCTGCGGTTTCAGGCTCTACAGCATAGACACGAGTCTGAGGACTCTTCGCACGGATTGAAGACGCGATACCTACGGACAGTCCTCCACCTCCAAACGGTATGACAACCGACTCGACATCAGGTAAATCTTCGAGGACCTCTAGACCTGCGGTTCCGTTTCCTGCCATCATTCGAATATCCGCAAATGGGTGAATGAACACGGAGCCGTCGAGGGGAGGATAACGGTGAGTCACAACGACCTTCCAGACTTCGTCAAACGAGACTTGGATGATCTTTGCGCCGAACCTTCTGATCGCTTCTAGCTTAGTCTCCGGAGCATTGTCCGGGACGATTACTGTGCACGGAATATGGTTTTGGCGAGCTTGCCAGGCGAGTGCCTGGGCCATGTTTCCAGCGCTGCAGGTGTATACTCCACGTTTCTTCGCGTCTGGACCAGCGAGGGCGATCGCGTTGCTCGCCCCTCGGACCTTGAAGGAGCCTGTGGGCTGCAGATTCTCCAGCTTCAGAAAGATATCTGCTGGCGCTTCGTCAACATTCAAGCGGACGAGCGGAGTTCGCAAAACTGTGCCCTTGATCCGTTCTCTGGCCTCTTCGATAAGTTTCAGGGGTATCTGGCCGGGAATCTCCGGGCTTGAAACGGCCTTTTCTAGCATGAATCGTCAGTTATTCGGTGTTATCTCTCAACTCTTAAACACCAAAGATACTGTGCGGACTTTTCGACTCGTATGAAGAAGGAAGCTGTGAAAACCGGCCCCGCGCCGCTTGGTCTTCCGTTCTCGCCTGCGGTCAGGTTTGGAGAATTATTGTTCGTTTCCGGACAAGGGCCAATCGACAAAAACGGGAAAGTTATTCCTGGAGATATCGGAGCCCAGACGAAGGCTACTTTGGAGAACTTCAAGAGGATCATGGAGGCAGCAGGGTCCGATATGGACTGTGTCCTCCAGACAACAGTCTACCTCAAGGATCTAGCAGAGTATTCTGGGATGAACGAGGTCTATTCCAGTTTCTTCAGCGATCCCAAACCGGCGAGGGCAACTGTCCAGGCTGGCGATCTGCTCTTTGGGATGAAGGTGGAGGTCCAGGGCATAGCTTATGTCGCAGAGAAGCGGAAGAAGTAACAATTAGGCGTGGTTTTCAGAGGGGTGGTTTCTGAAGGACCGCAAGCACCAGTTTCTCTATCTTACTACCGAAGGCTGGAAGACTAAGGCACCGCACAGAATAGAAATCTGGTACATCCGACATCAGGGACGATTCTATCTCGTCTCGCAATACCGTGATCAGGCGCATTGGGTTCGGAACATCAAGAACCACCCCGGAATCTCATTCGAAGTGGACAGCGACAAGTATGTGGGGCTGGGCCGGATAATCGATTCATCCGAAGAGCCCGAACTGGCTAAGAAGGTGTCCGAGCTGATGGATGAAAAGTACCAATGGAGCGATGGACTCATCGTGGAACTCCGACCAGAACCCGGAGTCCTGCAGAAATAGCTCTCCCGAAATCTAGCCTCCGGAATATAGATCCTGCTAAAGGAGTATTTGGCGCTGGCTAGAATGGCACGAAAGGATTTCCACAAGGCTTATTTTGATTCCATTTTCCCAGAAAATGCTCGAGAAAAATTGTCAATGCGACATTTCTTCACAACAACCCTTGCAGCACTCGCTATTGTCTTCCTATCAACTCTCAGCTTTGCCGCGGCTCTTCCAGCACCATCAATGAGTGTAGCGCCACGAATTCACGATGGAAGCGTTAGCAGTACAAACTGGAGCGGATTCGCCGTGACAGGCTCTGCCGGATCCGTCAGCGACGCAAAGGGATCATGGGTGGTCCCGACGATACAGGGCAATTGTCCGAGCACTAATCAGTACTCTAGCTTCTGGGTCGGAATCGACGGGTACAGCTCAGGCACTGTGGAGCAAACAGGTACCGATTCTGACTGCCAGAACGGCGTCCCCACGTACTATGCTTGGTACGAGTTCTTCCCGCATCCATCGTTTCTCATCAACGGCATCTCTGTCCATCCTGGAGACGTGATGTCTGCAGAAGCACATGCGTTGGGCAACGGAAAATTCACCGTCAGCATTTCTGACGCTACGACTGGCCAGAGCTTTAGCACCTCGTCAACAGTTCACCGGGCGCAACAGTCCTCAGCAGAATGGATTGCCGAGGCGCCCTCGAGCAGCGGTGGTATCCTCCCGCTTGCAAACTTTGGGACAGTCAAATTCGGCCTCGACAATACAGGAGTGAGCAGCACTTGCTATGCTACGATCAGAGGGACCACCGCAGCCTTTGGAACGTTCGGCTCGAACGTTCAAAAGATTACGATGGTGACCAGCGGCGGAGCGACAAAAGCCTCACCCTCGAACCCGTCCAGCGACAGCACTAGCTTTTCAGTTACCTGGGTAAGTTCTGGTCCCTAAACAGGGACCACATCCCACTTTTTGTCCACTGAACCGCGATGGCTAGAGAGTTTATTCTTATATCGAACATCTGAATGGTTTTCTAGAGATGGCGTTGACGGTTTCTAGCCAGGTCATTTCTGACAAAAGCGTGGAAGTGATCGATTTTCAACGGTTGAAGGGATTACCGGATGACGGGGCGGTTGAAGCCCTCGTGAAAGAGTCAGGCGTTGTCTATGTGACTGTGCTCACTAGGGACGGATGTTCAGGTTGTATGGAACAGAAGCCGCTGTTTCGGGAGCTTGCGCAAAAAATGACCTCGGATCTTGGCGGAATGGTGCATTTCGCGAACGTTCATGTTCGCTATGCAGAGGATGACCGGGCAGAGTCCTGGGAGAGCAAGAGAGTATTTCGACATGCTGCTTATCCGACGTATCTAGTTCATGTGAGATCCAAGAACGGCGTCCTTGAGGTATACAGAGCGATTTATCCGAATATGGAGGAGCTGGAGAAGCAAACGCGAGAATCCTTGGACCTGGCGAAGTTCTACAAGGACGAAGCTTAGGAAGAACCAGAAGGCGTCTAGCTTCTCGAGGGCTTCGAGATCATAGAGCCCTGCCAGGGCGTTCTCGAGGGGATGGTTGTCGAATAACCGGAAGAATCCGCCTAGGACGAGGAATAGGCCGCCGACCTGTAGGCTGAGGATTGCTCTCTGGTAGCCGAGTGTCCGGGAACCTAGGAGGAGTGACGAGAGCGTTAGGGCGAGGCCGAGGAAGGCGACTATCTTGGTCTTTAGCATGCGGGCACTACAGCATCAATCACAAGATATGGAATGGAAGATTACGGCTATAATGCTGACCCGAGTTTCTCACGGAAGAATAGTAAGAACAAAGAACTGAGAAAGCACTTGTGCGTCGTGGGATGCTTGGCTAATACCCCTTTTTTGGAGAAGTGACTCGCTGTCTGGCCGTGATTTTGGGCGAGTCTCTGTATTCTAGGCGGACTCCAGGCTTAGATCAATAGGCGAAACTCGCCATTATTTCAGCCAAACCCGAACGATTCTAAGGATAGAGTTTAGACGGGATCCTAGAATCGCGATCAGGGCCGATAATGGGCGATTTCCTGGATCAATGGTTTCCCTTCAACCACTCTTGTGTCGCGAGGTAGAGTCGCTAAGACCCCCTATTTTCCAAAAACGATTTCCTGTCCGGCATTGATAACAGGCGAGTCCAAGCAATCGGGGCGTAATCCTGGCTTGGATGACAAGGCAGAGAAGACGACAAATCCGAACGAATTTCGGGAGAGTTCATGCAGGGTTTCCAGAATAGAGATTAGGGGTTAAAATGGGCGATATCCGGGGTCGTATGCGATAGAATATGCTCTAGTCTTAAACCGCCAAGACCCCTGGTATGATTTAGCATGCCGAAACCCGTGCTGACAGTCGAGCTGAAAGAATTGCATGACCGGGCGAGCGAAGCAACCCAGTTCCTGAAATCGAAAGTCGAGGGCAAAATGAGAACCAAGGGAACACAGCTCCAGATCGAGGGGGCAAAAACCAAACAAGTCAAGCTACAACTACACAAGTTCCTGCACCACCA
>VBBV01000175.1:0-533 GCA_005883695.1 Candidatus Bathyarchaeota archaeon
AAACTCATACTTCTGCTGTGACTGTTCATGTTGGTGATTTTTCTGTCAGTGCCTCTTCTCCAAGCGGTATTCCGGGCTCGTCGATCTCTTCGACCGTTACTCTTACTAGTACGTTCAACTTTGTTGGTTCTGTTGCTCTCTCTGATACTCCTCTTCCTGCTGGCTTGACCTGTAACGCGTTCACTGTGACTCCTGTGTCGCTTGCTGCTAACGGTACGGGCACTTCGAGTCTCTCCTGTACTTCGCCTACTGCGGGAACATTTGTCGTGAACATTAGCACTGCGGGCACGCCGGGTACGGCGTCTCATCCGACATCAGCCACCTTCACCTTCAGTGCAGACTTTACGATTTCTGCGACTTCTCCTGCTGATTTTAACACGGGTGCGACCGGAAGCTCGACGATCACGATTACGCCATCAGGAGGTTTCACTGGTGCAGTCAGCCTTACCACGGTCGTCTCTCCGTCGACCGGTCTTACTGCAAACTGTCCTCCAAGTCTCACCGTGACGTCAGGCCCGGTAACTGGAACGTGT